>JBHGAT010000228.1:0-3706 GCA_041946645.1 Candidatus Velamenicoccus archaeovorus
TCGTCGCGGGGACGGGATTTGAACCCGTGACCTCTGGGTTATGAGCCCAGCGAGCTACCGGACTGCTCCACCCCGCACGACCATGCTACCGGGGACCCTCGGGGTCCGGCAACCCTTCGCGGCGACTACAGCCGGTGGCCTGACAGCCGCTGGAGGCCGTCGTAGGCCGCGTACTTGTAGGCCTCGGACCGCGTCGGCACGTTGAACGTGGCGTGGATGAAGTAGTCGATCGTCCCGTTCGCGTGCAGCACGGCCTGGCCGACGTGGACGAGCTCCGTGGCGTCGTCCCCCACGACGTGCACCCCGAGCAGACGCCGGTCGTCCCGGCGGAACACCAGCTTCAGCAAGCCCTCGGTATCCCCGGCGATCCGGGCCCGGGCGTTGCCCTCGAACGGCGTCCGGCCGGTCTCCACGTCGATCCCGGCCCCGAGGGCCTCCTCCTCGGTCATCCCCACCATCCCGACCTCCGGTACGGAGTAGACGCCGAAGGGCGCCAGGGGATCGACCGTGTCCTTGAACGGGAAGCCGAAGGCGTGGCCGACGGCGACCCGCCCCTGCTCCATCGCCGCCGAGGCCAGACCTGGCGGTCCGATCACGTCACCGGCCGCGAACACCCCCGCGACCGATGTCCGGTACTCCCCGTCCACGACGATGCGCCCACGGTCGTCCGTCCGGACCCCGGCCTCCTCGAGACCCAACCCCTCGGTGGTGCCGGCGCGCCCCGCGGCGAACAGGACGGCGTCGGCGGGCAGGACCCGTCCATCCGAGATCGCAACGGCCAGCCCATCCTCGCCCCGCTCGACCCGGTCGACCGTGAGGCCCCATCCGAAGCGCATCCCGCGGCGCTCCAGCGCGGCGGCGAGCTCGCCGGAGATCTCGGCGTCGGCGAAGGACAGCAGCCGGCGGCCCCGGTCGAGCAGGGTCACCTCCGCCCCCAGGGCCAGGAAGATCGACGCGTACTCGCAGCCGATCGGTCCCCCGCCGATCACGACCAGCCGCGAAGGGATCGCGGAGATCTCCAGGATCGAGTCCGAGTCGTGGACGTCGGGGTCCTCGAACGGCATCCCCGGCGGGTGGTACGGGTGCGAGCCGGGTGCCAGCAGGAGCACGTCCCCCTGCAGCTCGCGCGTCCCCTCGGCGGTGGCGACGACCACCGTGCGATCCGGCCCCAGCCGGGCCCGTCCCACGATGAACTCCATCCCGTGCCGCTCCAGGTTCCGCCGGACCGCCCCGATCGAGAGGCCGACCACCTCGGTCGTCCGCGCGTGCATCCGCTCGAGCAAGCGGTCCCGGGTCAGCTCGAGGCCCAGGCCGTAGAGCTCGCGCCGGCGGAACCCGGTGAGGTACAGGGCGGCCTCGCGCAGGGCCTTGGTGGGCACCACGCCGATATGGCTGGTCGAGGCGCCGCCCGGGTCGGGGCGCTCGTCGACGATGGCCACCCGCTTCCCGAAGTAGGCGGCCTGGGCCCCGCCCTTCTCCCCGGCCGGGCCCGCGCCGACCACCACGAGGTCGAACCGCTCGCTCACCGGGGCACAGGGTACGCGGATGGACGAGCGACGGCCTCCCGGAGCCAGGACGAGCGGAGCGGAACCCGGAGGCTCTACCCCGCTCCTTCGTCGACCGCTCGGGCGACCATGCGGATGGGCCGGGGCCTTGTGCCCGCCGGTGCCGCTCGCCCAGCGGCGGTCTCTCTCCTCAGGTGTCGGCGCGGACCTCGCGCTCCCACACCCTGGCGCAGGGTGAGCCCGCGGCCCTCCGGTTCGGCTAGCCCGCGCCGGTCCGGGCCCGCTCGGCCTCCCGCTGGCGCAGCTCGACCCGCCGGATCTTGCCGGACACCGTCTTCGGGAGCTCGGCGACGAACTCGATCTCGCGCGGGTACTTGTAGGGAGCGGTCACCCGCTTCACGTGCTCCTGGATGTCTCGGGCAAGCTCGTCCGAAGGCTCGAACCCACACTTCAGCGCCACGAAGGCCTTCACGATCTCGCCTCGGAGCGGATCCGGCTTGCCCACCACGGCGGCCTCGGCCACCGCCGGGTGCTCGACCACCGCCGACTCCACCTCGAACGGCCCGATCCGATACGCGGAGGACGTGATCACGTCGTCGGCCCGGCCCACGAACCACAGGTAGCCGTCCTCGTCCGCGGTGGCCAGGTCCCCCGTGTCGTACCAGTCCCCGCGGAGGCTCGCTTCGCTGGCCTCGGGGTCGCGCCAGTACCCCCGGAACAGACCCACCGGCCGCTGGGGACGGCACCGGATGGCGATGTGGCCGGTCTCGCCGGAGGGGAGGACCGCGCCATCGTCGTCCACCACCTGCACGTCGAAGCCCGGCACCGGCTTGCCCATCGAGCCCTCGCGGACCGGCAGGCACCGGAAGTTCGCGACCACGTTCACGGTCTCGGTCTGGCCGTACCCGTCGTAGATCGTCCGCCCGGTCGCCTCGCGCCACCGCTGGATCGCGTCCGGGTTCAGGGGCTCGCCGGCCGAGACCACGTGCCGCAGCGAGGTCCAGTCGAAGCTCCGCAGGTCCGACAGCAGCGCCGCCCGGAACAGCGTCGGCGGCGCGCAGAACGTCGTGACCCGGTGCGCCCCGATCAGGCGCATCGCGAGCTCCGGGTCGGCCTTGCCCCGCACGTCCCACAGGAGCACGGCCGCGCCGAGCCGCCACTGGCCGAACAGCTTGCCCCACGCGGCCTTGGCCCAGCCGGTGTCAGCGAACGTCCAGTGCAGGTCCGTCGGCTTGAGGTCCTGCCAGAACCGCGCCGTGACCTCGTGCCCGATCCCGTACGACGCCTGCGTGTGGAGCACCATCTTCGGGTAGCCGGTCGTCCCGGACGTGAAGTACACGAGCATCGGGTCGGCGGCCTCGGTGGGCTCGGCGTCCGGCGGGGTCCCGGCACCGAGCTCGAGGCCCTCGGTGAACGACGACCAGCCCGAGGGCCGGTCGTCCCCCACGCAGACCAGCGTCCTCAAGGAAGGGCACTCGCCGCGGAGCGCCTCCACCTTGGCCGCGCCCTCGGGGTCGGTGATCGCCGCCACCGCCTCGGCCCGCGAGATCCGGTAGGCGATGTCGCGATCGGTGAGCAGGGGCGTCCCCGGCATCGGGACGGCCCCGAGCTTGATGCAGCCGAGCAGCGCGAGGTGCCACTCCGGGATCCGGGGGAGCATCAGGAACACCGGATCGCCCTTGCCGATGCCCTGCGCCGCCAGGAAGTTCGCCGCGCGGTTCGAGCCGCGCCGCAGGTCCTCGAAGGAGAGCCGGCTCGTGACGGCTCCGCCCGGACCCACGGCCAGCAGGGCCAGCTTGTCCGGATCGCGGCGGGCCCGGGCGTCCACCACGTCCCGCCCGTAGTTGAAGCGCTCGGGGACCTCCAGCCGGAACGACCGGCGGGTCCCCTCGTAGTCGGTCATGTTCGGGACGGCGTCCACCTTCCGCCTCCCTCCGGGACGGTCGAGGCTCACCGTACGCCCGGTCCAGGGCGCGGGATCAGGCCGAAGGACTCGCGCTGGGGGAGACGGATGGGCTCGGGGTGGGCGTGACGCCGGCGGACCCCTGGCGGGCCAGCGCGTTGGCCCGATCGATCGCGTTCTGAGCGGCGTCGATCTCGTCCTGGTAGGTGGCCAGGTCCCCGGCCTTGAGGGCGTCGTCGGCCCGCTGGAAGTGCTCCAGGGCTCGCTGCAGGAGCGCCTGGATCTGCTGCCGGACGGT
>JBHGAT010000229.1:0-3682 GCA_041946645.1 Candidatus Velamenicoccus archaeovorus
CTGAACGCGGAGCTGGCCGCGGCGCAGGCGCGGACCGCGACGGCGGACGGCAACCGACCGGTGGTGGACGTCTGGGCGGCGCTGGCGATCGTCGGGGCTCTCCTGGTGCTTGCGACGGTGATCTGGCGCCGCGGCGGCGGCCGCCGGGTGCATGTCCCGGACACGATCGCCGAGCTCGCGCCGGAGCGGGCCATCACCGAGCGCTGAGCCCGCGACCCACGCCGGCCCGCGTCGATGGCGGGCGACCTGCGGTTTCGGGTACCCTTGCGGTCCCCATGGACCGTCAAGCGACGCTGCTGCTGGCCCTGGGCCTGCTCATCGCCGCCGCGGCGTCCGTCTCCGCGGCCGGCTGGATCCTGTTCGCCCGCGACCGGCGGGCCGCCCGCGCGCTCCCCGCCACCCCCCACACGCATCCCGAGGTCCACGAGGAGCCGTAGGTGCTCGAGCTCCTCGACCTCCGGGACCGGAGGGAGCGGCTCGAGCCCCGGCGCCTCGAGACCGACCCCGACGTGTCCACCGCCGTCCGCGGGATCGTCGACCGCGTGCGGGCGGAGGGCGACGACGCCCTCCTCGACCTCACGCTGCGGTTCGACGGCGCGGACCTGCGCGAGCGCGGCCTGGTGGTCGGGCCCGACGGGTTCGAGCGGGCCGAGGCCGCCGTCCCTGCCGAGCTGAAGGCGGCCCTCGACCGGCTGGTCGAGCGGCTGACCGATCTCCACCGCCGCCAGCTCCCGCCGGCGTGGTGGGAGGAGCGCGACGGGATCCGGTTCGGGGAGCTCGTCCGCCCGCTCCGCCGGGCCGGCTGCTACGTGCCCGGTGGGCGCGCCCGGTACCCCTCGTCGGTATGCATGACGGTGGTGCCGGCGGTCGTGGCGGGCGTCGGGGAGGTCGTGGTCTGCACACCGCCCTCGCAGGACGGCTCGGTGGACCCCGCGGTGCTGTACGCGGCGGTCCGGGCCGGGGCCAACCGCGTGGTCACCGTGGGCGGCGCGCAGGCCGTGGCGGCGATGGCGTTCGGGACGGCCTCGGTCCCGGCCGTGGACCGGATCGTGGGTCCGGGCAACGTCTACGTGACCGAGGCCAAGCGCCAGGTGGCGGGGGTCGTCGGGATCGACGGGCTGGCCGGGCCCACCGAGCTGGTCCTGGTGGCCGGGCCCGAGGCCGACCCCCGGTGGATCGCGGCCGACCTGGTGGCCCAGGCCGAGCACGACCCCGACGCGCTGGCCACGCTCGTCGCCACCGACCGGGACCTGATCGCCAGGGTGGACGAGGCGCTCGTGGCCGAGGTAGCCCGCGCCGCCCGTCGCGAGATCGTGGACCGGGCGCTGGCCTCGGCCCGGGCCGTCCTGGTCCGCGACTGGGACCAGGCCCTCGAGGTGGCGGACGACCTGGCTCCCGAGCACCTGCAGCTCGCGGTCGTCCCCGAGGAACGCTCGGCCCAGGGCATCGGCAGGGCCGGCGCGGTGTTCGTGGGCCCGTTCACGCCGGTACCGTTCGGCGACTACGGCGTGGCCTCCAACCACGTGCTCCCCACGGCCGGGACGGCGCGGTTCGCCAGCGGGCTGCGGGCCTCGGACTTCGTCACGGTGTCCTCGGTCGTGGAGCTGAGCGAGGCGGCGGCGGCCCGCCTGGCCCCGGAGGTCGCCGCGATCGCCCGGAGCGAGGGGCTGGCCGGTCACGCCCGCGCGGTGGAGATCAGGACCGGGGACCGGGAGCCCTCGTGAGCGCGGCGATGCCCCGGCCGGGGCTCCGCGAGGTGGCGCCGTACGCGTCGCCGCAGCCGCCGGTGCCGGTCCGGCTCAACACCAACGAATGCCCGTACCCGCTGCCCGAGGCCTTCCGGGCCGACCTCGCGCGGGCGGTCCGGGACCTGTCGCTGAACCGCTACCCCGATCGGGAGGCCGAGGAGCTCCGCGCCGCCCTCGCCGTCCGGAACGGCCACACCGTGGAGGGCACGTGGGCCGCGAACGGCTCGAACGAGGTGATCCAGCAGCTGCTGCTCGCCTACGGGGGGCCGGGGCGTCGGGTGGTCGTGTTCGCGCCGACGTACGTGCTGCACCAGCGGCTGGCCTGGGTGGCCGGCAGCGAGGTCACGCCGGTGTCGATCCCCGAGCCCTGGACGATCGGCCCCGACGACGTGGCCCGGGCGCTCGAGGCTCGGCCGCACGTCGTGTTCGTGTGCTCGCCGAACAACCCCACCGGCAACGCACAACCCGTCGAGGCGATCCGGACGCTGGCGGCCGAGGGCTCGGCCCTGGTGATCGTGGACGAGGCGTACGTCGAGTTCGGCGGGGCGAGCGCGAGCGCGCTGGTGGTCGACCACCCGAACCTCGTGGTCGTCCGGACGTTCTCGAAGGCGTTCGCGCTGGCCGGCGCGAGGATCGGGTACTGCCTGGCCTCGGCCGAGGTGGTCGACGACCTCCAGCGCGTGCGCCTGCCCTACCACCTGTCCGCGCTGACCCAGACGGCCGGCCTGGTCGCGCTCCGCCACCGCGACGGCGCCCTGGCGATCCTCGGACGCGTCCGCGAGCAGCGCGACCGGATCGCGGCGGCGCTGCCCTCGATGGGCGTGCGGGCGTTCCCCTCGGATGCCAACTTCGTCCTGTTCCGCCCACCCCGCCCGGCCGACGCCGTGTGGCGCGGGCTGCTCGAACGCGGTGTCCTGGTCCGCGACATGACCGAGGTCGTCCCCGAGACGCTCCGGGTCACGGCCGGGACCCCCGAGGAGGTCGACCGGTTCCTCTCGGCGATGGAGGAGGTCCTGGCATGAGCGGGCGGGAGGCCGTGGTGGAGCGCACCACCAAGGAGACCAGCGTGCGGGTCGAGCTCGCGCTGGACGGCTCGGGCTCGGCCCGGGCCGACACGGGGATCCCGTTCTTCGACCACATGCTCCGGCAGCTCGGCACGCACGCCGGGTTCGACCTGGTGGTCTCGGCGACGGGCGACCTCGAGGTCGATGCCCACCACACGGTGGAGGACATCGGGCTCGCCCTCGGCCGCGCGCTGTCCGAGGCGCTGGGGGACAAGGCCGGCGTGCGGCGGTTCGCGTCGATCACGGTGCCGCTGGACGAGGCGGCCGTGGCCGTGGCCCTGGACCTGTCGGGGCGCCCGTTCGTCGTCCACGAGGTGCCGGTACCGGCCGAGACGATCGGCACGTACGACACCGGGCTGACCGAGGACTTCGTCCGCGCGTTCGCCACGACGGCCGAGCTCACGCTCCACGTCCGGCTGATCGCCGGGCGGAGCCCCCACCACGTCGTCGAGGCCGAGTTCAAGGCCCTGGCCAAGGCGCTCGGCGACGCGTGCGCGATCACCGGCCGCGGCGGGACGCCCTCGACCAAGGGGACGCTGTGACGAGGGTCGCGATCCTCGACTACGGCATGGGCAACCTGCGCTCGGTGGCCCGGGCGGTGGAGCACGTCGGGGGCACGCCCGAGGTGACCGGGGAGCCGGGCGCCGTGGCCGGGGCGGACGCGCTGGTCGTGCCGGGCGTCGGGCACTTCGGCGCGTGCATGCGGAACCTCCGCGAGCGCGGGCTCGACGGCGCGATCCGGGCGTTCGCGAGCGGTGGGCGCGCCCTGTTCGGCGTCTGCCTGGGCCTGCAGGTCCTGCTCGAGGGGAGCGAGGAGGGCGGTGCGTCCGGGCTGGGCCTGCTCCCCGGCCGGGCCGTGCGGCTGCCGCG
>JBHGAT010000023.1:0-17040 GCA_041946645.1 Candidatus Velamenicoccus archaeovorus
CTGGGGGTCGAAGAGCACCGGCGTCCCCGGCTCGCTCCCGCCGCCCTGGGCCTGCACCTGCGGCGTCTCCACGCCGGCGACGACGTGGGCGTTGGTCACCACGTAGTTGCCCGCGACGACGAACCCGCTCCCGGACTGGATCTCCCCGCAGGCCTGCCCCACGATCCGGACGGTGCTGTCCTGGGCGGCCAGGAAGGCCCGACGGGCCTCCGCCGCGGTCGGCGGCTCGACCGGGCCGGTGGGCGCGGGCGGCAACCCGACGAACACGTCGGGGAAGCCGTACCGGTTGAAGAAGCCCCGGACCTCCGCCAGGAGCGACGGCGGCCGGGGCAGCGTCCGGTCCAGCCCCCGGACGATGGCCGAGCCGCGGATCTGGGCCGCGATCGTGGGGAACGGGCCGTTCACGAGGTTGAAGGCGACGAACCACGTGGCCAGCAACACGGCGACCGTCGAGACGAGCACGCCGCCGGCCGCGTCCACGGGACGGAACGCGCTCCGGCGGGCCCGGGTCCGGAACCACCCCCCCACGGCCCACCCGAGCGCGTTGCCGACGGCACCGGCGCCGAGGAGGACGGCCACGGCGATCCCCGCCTGGATCGCGTGGTTGCGCGCGAGCGACGCGAGCGGCGGACCGAGCACGGCGCCGACGACCAGCCCCACCACGAGCCCGCCGAACGACAGGACCTGCAGCATCGCCCCGCGCCGGTAGCCCACGGCGGCGGCCAGGGCGATCGCGAGGGCCAGGAGGAGGTCGAGGGCGTTCACGGTCGGAGGTATCGTCCCACGGCGCTCGTCCGGCCAACCCGCCGGAACCGCAAGCGCCGCAGTGCGGCCGTCCCACGCCGACTAGACTGGTCCCGTGGTCACGGTCGCCCACATCTCCGATCCGCACGTGGGCTCCCCGTACTTCGTCCCGAACCTCATGAACCGCGTCATCGTGGAGCTCAACGAGCTCCAGCCGGATGTGGTGATCTGCAGCGGCGACCTGACCAACGAGGGCTACCGGCAGGAGTACAAGAGCTGGATGGCCTTCGCGGAGCGGATCCGGGCCCCCCTGTACACCGTCCCCGGCAACCACGACGCCCGCAACGTCGGGTACCTCCACTTCGAGGAGCTGATCGGCCCCCGCCACTGGGCCGCCGACATCGGGGGTGTGCGGATCGTCGGCGTGGACTCCAGCGAGCCGGACCTCAACGAAGGACACGTGGGGCGCGAGCGCTACCCGTGGATCCGCGAGCGGTTCGCGGTGCCGGCCGACCTGAAGGTGTTCGTGCTGCACCACCACCTGCTGCCGGTGCCGGGCACCGGACGCGAGCGCAGCACGGTGATGGACGCCGGCGACCTGCTCGAGGAGCTGATCTCGGACGGCGTGAGCATCGTGCTCTCCGGGCACAAGCACGTGCCGTACGTGTGGCGCCTGGAGAACCTCTACGTCGCGAACGCCGGCACCGTCGCGTCGCTGCGTCTCCGCGGCTACACCAAACCGTGCTACAACGTCCTGGAGTTCGGCAGGGACGAGGTCCGGATCACCCGGCGGTTCCCCTTCGGCGGCGAGAGCATCATCGCGCACTTCTGCCTCTCCACCGGGGAGCAGTACTACCGGGAGTTCGAGCCGCCGGTCCAGCAGACGGCCGCACCGCGCAGCGGAGACTAGGTCGAGGCGTCGCGCTCGGAGGTCCGCGTGAGGGTGCTCGTGCTCGTGGACGGGGAGCACTACCCGCCGGTCACCCGATGGGCCGTCGAGGTCGCGACCCGTCGGGGGTTCGAGGTGGTGGGCGCCGTCTTCCTGGGGGGGACGGAGAAGGTCGGCCCCGGCCAGCTGCCGGATCTCGGCGTCCCCGTCCGTCCGGCGGGCGACGACGCGGGAGCATCGGTGGCGTCCGCGCTGGAGGAGCTCCGCCCGGCTGGGGTGCTCGACCTGTCCGACGAGCCGGTCGTGGGCTACCGCGAGCGGATGCACCTGGCGGCGGTCGTGCTGGCGGCCGGGGTCCCGTACATCGGATCCGATTTCCGGCTGGAGCCGCCGATCTCGGGATCGGCGCTCCCGGTCCCCACGCTCGCGGTGATCGGCACCGGCAAGCGCACCGGCAAGACCGCGGTCGGCGGGGCCGTGGCCCGGGTCGCGGCGCAGGCCGGGCTCGACCCCGTCCTCGTGGCGATGGGGCGCGGCGGCCCGGCCGAGCCGCAGGTGGCTCGGGCCGGGACGGTCGACCTGGCCCGGCTCCTCGAGCTGGTGCGTCGCGGCGAGCACGCCGCGTCCGACTACCTGGAGGACGCGCTGACCTCCGGGGTCACGACGATCGGGGCTCGACGCTCGGGCGGCGGGCTGGCCGGGGCGCCGTTCGCGACCAACGTGCGGGAGGCCGCCGAGCAGGCCGTCGGGCTGGGAGCGGGGCTCGTGATCCTCGAGGGGAGCGGGTCCGCGATCCCGCCGGTGCCCTGGGACGCAGGGATCCTGGTCGTCCCGGCCTCGGCGCCTCCCGAGTACCTCGGGGGGTACCTGGGCCCCTTCCGGCTGTTGCTATCGGACCTGGTTGTCCTTACAATGGCCGGGAGCCCCTCAGCGGGGCCTGAAAACATCCACGCTCTGCGATCCCACGTCCAGCGTTCCCGCGGTGCGCCCCGGTGCATCGTGACGGAGTTCGAACCGGTACCGCTGGGTGACGTGGAGGGCAAGGATGTGTTCTTCACCACCACGGCACCTGGGTCGGTAGCCGCGAGGCACGTCGCATCCCTCGAGGCCACCTGCGGATGCCGGGTGGTGGGGTGGAGCGCTCGTCTGGCCGATCGGGCCGGGCTGGCGCAGGACATGGACGAGGCGGAGGGGTACCAGGTTCTCCTGACGGAGCTGAAGGCGGCGGCCGTGGACGTGGCGTGCGACCGGGCGCTGGCCAGGGGGGCTGAGGTCGTGTTCGTCGACAACCGCGCCGTCGTGGTGGAGGGGGATGCCGATCTCCCCACGGTCCTTCGAGAGACGATCGACCTCGCACGGAGCCGACACGCAGGCAGATGACGCGAGCAGCGAGATGACCAAGGACGCCAAGGGTCCGCACATCCTGATCACCGGTCGCGAGACGGGCTTGCCCTTCTCCAAGGGCCTGCTGGCCTCGCAGGTCATGGTGACCGGGCTGTCCCCCTACCGCTCGTACCAGGTGGCCGAGGCCGTGGAGGACCGGCTGGTCGAGATGGGCGCGCCGGCGGTGACCGCCGAGCAGCTGGACCGGGTCGCGCTGGAGGTGATCGAGCAGGTCGCCGGCGACCGCTACGCGAAGAACTTCCTGCGGTGGAAGGAGGTCGAGGCGCTGGACATCCCGCTGGTGCTGCTGATCGGGGGCACCACCGGGGTCGGCAAGTCGACCATCGCCACGCAGCTGGCGGCGCGGCTGGGGATCGTGCGCACGGTCGCCACCGATGCCGTGCGCGAGGTCATGCGGGCGATGTTCTCGCGGGAGCTGATGCCCACGCTCTACCGGTCGTCGTTCGAGGCGGGGGAGGCGCTCCGCGAGCCTCCCACCCGGGACGCGGTGATCGTGGGGTTCCGCGAGCAGGTGTCCGCGGTGGCCGTGGGGGTGGACGCGCTCGTCGAGCGGGCGGCGCTCGAGGGGATGAGCATGATCATCGAGGGCGCCCACGTGGTCCCCGGGTTCCTGAACCTCGAGTCGCGGCGCGATCGGATCCTGGCCGTCCCGGTGATCGTGACGGTCGAGGACGAGGAGGTCCACCGCGGCCACTTCACGGTACGGTCGTCGGATCATCAGTCCCGGCCGGCGACGCGCTACCTGAACGGGTTCGACAACATCCGTCGGGTCCAGCGGTACATCAAGAGCCAGGCGCTCTCCCACGGGGTCCCCGTGATCCCCAACTACAACTTCGACCACACGCTCGCCGCGGTGATCGACCTGGTGATGGAGCGGGTGACCGAGCGGGTGACCGAGCGGTCGCCCGTGGGTGCGATGAGCGGAGCGACGAAAGGATCGGCGACATGAGGCTGTTCTTGGACACCGCCAACATCGAGGAGATCCGCGAGATCAACCGCTGGGGCGTCCTGTCCGGCGTGACCACCAACCCGACCCTCGTGGGGCGCGAGAACGAGGACCCCGAGCGGGTCTGGAAAGAGATCCTGACGGAGGTCGAGGGCGACATCTCGCTCGAGACCACCGAGCCCGAGGCCGGACCGATGTACGAGCAGGGCGTGCGCCTGGCCCAGATGGGCAAGAACGCCGTGATCAAGGTCCCCATGACGCCGGCGGGGCTGGAGGCGGGGAAGCGCCTGACGGCGGACGGCATCCGGATCAACGTGACGCTGGTGTTCTCGCCGGCGCAGGCGATCCTCGCGGCGGAGATCGGTGCCTACATCGTCTCGCCGTTCCTCGGGAGGATCGACGATGCTGCGTCGGACGGGATGCACGCCCTGTCGCAGATCTGCCAGATCTACGAGGTCCAGGGGTACGACACCCAGGTGCTCGCGGCGTCGCTCCGCCACCCTATGCACGTCGTGGAGGCGGCGCTCATGGGGGCCGACATCGCGACGATGCCATATGACGTGTTCACCAAGCTCGTGAAGCACCCGCTCACGGACGTGGGCCTGGCGAAGTTCGACCAGGACTGGCGCACGTTGCAGCGGGAACTGAAGGGAGGAGCCTAGTTGGCACCCGAGCGCACCACCGACAAGAGCGTTCTCGAGGGCAAGGTCGCATCGGAGCTGCACACGATCGCCGATAGCCTCGGCATCGCGGGGCATCAGCGTCTCAAGAAGGCCGACCTGATCGAGCGCATCCTCGCGCATCCGGGAGAGGGCGGCGGCAACGGCGCGAGCGCGTCCGGGACGGACGCCGCACCCGTCGGCGAAGCACCGCCGGCGGAGACCGCTCCGGCACCCACGCCGAACGGCGAAGTGGTCGAACGACCCAGGAGGGCCGAGGCGCCACCGTCCCAGGGCTCCCGCGACGGCGGGGCCGGGTGGACGGGGTCGCCTCCCCGTGACGGCGTGGAGGCCCCGTCCCGCGAGGGACAGCGTGAGCAGCGCCGCGAGCGCCCCGAGGGGGGTCGCCCCGAGGGCCGTCCCGACCTGCGCCCCGAGGGCGGGCGCCGTCGGCTCACCCGCGAGGAGCGCAGGCGGCAGCGGGAAGAGCGCCGCCAGCGCGAGCTGGAGGCCCGCGAGGAGGAGATCGCCACGGCCCCGATGGCCACCGGCCTGCTCGACGTCCTGCCCGAGGGCTACGGGTTCCTGCGGACGTCCGGGTACCTCCCCGGTCCCGAGGACATCTACGTGTCCCTGTCGCAGGTGCGGCGGTTCATGCTCCGCAAGGGCGACACCGTCACCGGCAAGATCCGTCAGCCGCGCGACAACGAGAAGTACTTCGCGCTGCTGCAGATCGAGAACGTGAACGGGCTCGACCCCGAGGAGGCCAAGCAGCGGCCGCACTTCGAGAAGCTCACACCGCTGTTCCCCCACCGCCGGTTCCGCCTGGAGGCGGCGCCGGGGGACGTGACCGGCCGGATCATCGACATGGTGGCGCCCATCGGCAAGGGGCAGCGCGGCATGGTGGTCTCGCCGCCCAAGGCCGGCAAGACCACCGTGCTCAAGAACATCGCCAACGGGATCCTGCGCTCGAGCCCCGACACGCACCTGATCGTCCTGCTCGTGGACGAGCGCCCCGAGGAGGTCACCGACTGGCAGCGCACCGTCGAGGCGGCCGAGGTCGTGTACTCCACGTTCGACCGGCCGGCCGACCAGCACATCCAGGTGACCGAGCTCGTGCTCGAGCGGGCCAAGCGCCTGGCCGAGACGGGCCGGGACGTGGCCATCCTGCTGGACTCGATCACGAGGCTGGCCCGGGCCTACAACCTGGCCGCGCCGGCGTCGGGCAAGATCCTGTCGGGTGGTGTGGACTCCACGGCGCTCTACCCGCCCAAGCGGTTCTTCGGCGCCGCGCGCAACATCGAGGAAGGTGGGAGCCTCACCATCATCGCCAGCGCGCTCGTGGAGACCGGCTCGCGGATGGACGAGGTCATCTTCGAGGAGTTCAAGGGCACCGGGAACATGGAGCTCCGGCTCGATCGCACGCTGGCCGACAAGCGGATCTTCCCGGCGATCAACGTCGAGGCCTCGGGCACCCGCAAGGAGGAGCTGCTCATGCCCACCGAGGAGCTCGCGCTGGTGTGGCGGCTCCGCCGGGTGCTCCACGCGCTCGAGCCCGGTGCCGCGCTCGAGCTGCTGGTCGACAAGATCCGGGCCACGAAGTCCAACGAGCAGTTCCTGAAGGAGATCGCCAAGGCGCCGTCGTAAGCTGACCGCCCGGACCGAGGAGAGGCACGACACCGATGAAGCCAGGCATCCATCCCGAGTACGTGGTCGCCACCGTGCACTGCTCGTGCGGCAACACGTTCCAGACGCGGAGCACCAAGCCCGAGCTGCGGGTCGAGATCTGCTCCAGCTGCCACCCCTTCTACACGGGCAAGCAGAAGCTCGTGGACACGGGCGGCCGGGTCGAGCGCTTCCAGCGGCGCTACGGCCGAGCCACGCAGCAGACCCCGCCGGTCCAGGGCTGACGTCCGGCCCCATGGGGGAGCAGGCGCCGCACGCCCGGCACTCCTACGGCGGCCAGGCCGTCATGGAGGGCGTGATGATGCGCGGACGCGACGTCTGGGCGGTGGCCGTACGGCGCCCCGATCGCTCCGTCCACGTGGAGTCGCACGGCATCCGGTCGATCGCGGCGCGTCACCCCGTCTTCGGCAAGCCGGGCCTGCGCGGCGTGATCGCGCTCGGCCAGGCCCTGTCGATCGGCGTGAAGGCCCTCGCGATCTCGGCCAACCAGGCCTCGCCGGAGGACCAGCAGCTCTCGTCCCGCCAGATGGCGATGTCGATGGTGCTCGCGTTCGGCATCTTCGTGGCCGTGTTCATCGTGGGGCCGGCGGTGGCCTTCCGGTGGGTGGGTCGGCACGTGAGCTCGAGCATCCTGGTGAACGCGCTGGAAGGCGTGTTCCGGGTGGCCCTGTTCCTCGGGTACCTCGTCCTGATCGGCCGGACCCGCGAGATCCGTCGCGTGTTCGAGTACCACGGCGCCGAGCACAAGACGATCGCCGCCTACGAGCATGCCGAGCCCCTGATCCCCGAGCGGGTCGACCGCTACTCGACCCTGCACGTGCGCTGCGGGACCAACTTCCTGCTGATCGTCATGGTGCTGACGATCCTGGTGTTCGCGCTGTTCGGCGACCCCGGGATCTGGTGGCGGATCGGGTCCCGGCTGCTGGCCGTCCCGGTGATCGCCGGGCTGGCCTTCGAGATGCTCCGGCTGGGGGCGCGGTACGAGAGGTCGGCCCTGATGCGGGCGCTCATGGCGCCCGGCCTGTGGCTGCAGAGGATCACCACCCGGCCGCCCGGTCGCGAGCAGATCGAGGTGGCGATCGCGTCGTTCAACGAGGTCTTGCGGCGGGAGGCCGAGCCGGTCGAGGCCTGAGCCGGGTGGTTGATTCCCGGCGCCATCCCCGTAGCATTGACGGGGCGGTCCCCCCGATCCCGACGTGCAGGAGGCTGCCATGTCCCCCTCCGAGCTGGACCTGCCCATCCTGGCGAGCCCCGACCAGATCCGCCGCCGCGAGTTCGTGACCACGCGTCGCGGCTACGACCCCGGTCAGGTCCGCGAGTACCTCCGGCAGATCGCCGACCAGGTGGAGAAGCTCGAGACGATGGCCCGTGAGGCCCGGCTCCAGGCCGAGGCCGCCGTGCGCTCGCAGGAGCAGACCCCTCCGGCGGACCCCTACGAGCAGCTCGGGCAGCGCGTGGCCGATCTGATCAGGGCGGCCGAGGCGCAGGCGGAGCAGATCCGCCGCGAGGCTCGCGACGAGGCCGAGCAGATCGCGCGTGAGGCTCGGGCCGAGGCCGATCGGGTGCGCCTGGATGCGCAGGGCAAGGCCGAGGAGGCTCGGGAACAGGCCGAACGGGCCCTCCGGGAGGCGCGGGAGCGGGCCGACCGGACCCTCGCCGGGCTCACCACACGGCGGGACGCGCTCGTCGCCCAGCTGGCCGGGATGCAGGAGCGGCTCCTGGGCGTGGCTCGGGAGCTCGAGGCGGCGATCGACCGCGACGAGTCCCACCCCGTGGTGATCGAGGACGCGCCGGCGGTGGATCGGTCCGATGAGCCAGCCGCCGATCGGGCCGACGAGCCGCGGGCCCAGGCACCCGCCCGGTCCCGTGCCGGCGGCGCCGCCGAGACGGCCGGGACCGGGGGGCCGTCCGACGCCCGGGGGTTCGAGGAGCTCTGGAGCGACCAGGACGCCGATCCCGACCTGGCCATCCCCGACATCCCGCCGCTCGATCTCGGCTGGGACGCCGAGGAGCGGGACGGCTAGCCTCCTCGCACGGGCCCGCTCGGGTCTGGGATAGTCGAGCGGGATGGACTTCGCCGCGCGTCTGGACGAGCTCGAGCGGCGGTACGAGGCCCTCTCCGCCGAGCTGGCCTCCCCGCGGTCGGTCAGCGACCCCGGCCGGCTCCGCCGCCTGGGCAAGGACCTCGCGGAGCTGCAGGAGATCGTGACCCCGTACCGCGAGCTCCGCGATGCCCTCCGGCAGGCCCAGGAGGCGCGCGCCCTGGCCCGCCAGGAGCGCGATCCCGAGATGGTGGCGTACCTGCGGGCGGAGGAGGAGCAGGCGGCGGTCCGAGCGGAGGACCTCCGCCGCCGCCTGGAGGAGCTGCTGATCCCCAGGGACCCCAACGACGGGAAGGACGTGCTGGTCGAGATCCGGGCCGGCGCGGGCGGTCAGGAGGCGGCGCTCTGGGCCGGCGAGCTGCTCGAGCTCTACCGCCACTACGCCGAGCGTCACCGGTGGAGGACCGAGGTGCTCTCGGCCTCGTCGTCCGACCTCGGCGGGTTCAAGGAGGTCGTGCTCGAGGTGAAGGGCAAGGGGGCGTACTCGCGGCTCAAGCACGAGTCGGGCGTCCACCGGGTCCAGCGCGTGCCGGTGACCGAGTCGTCGGGGCGGATCCACACCTCCACGGCCACGGTGGCGGTCCTGCCGGTCGCCGAGGAGGTCGACGTCGAGATCCGTCCGGACGACCTGAAGATGGATGTCTACCGCTCGGCCGGGCCGGGCGGCCAGTCGGTGAACACCACGGACTCGGCGGTGCGGATCACCCACCTGCCGACCGGCATCGTGGTGGCGGTGCAGGAGGAGCGGTCGCAGCTCCAGAACCGCGAGAAGGCCATGCGATACCTGCGGGCGCGGCTCCTCCAGCGGGCCCAGGAGGAGGCCGCCGCGAAGGAGGCCCAGACCCGCCGCGCCCAGGTGGGCACGGGGGAGCGGGCGGAGAAGATCCGCACGTACAACTTCCCCGACAACCGCGTCACCGACCACCGGGTGAAGCTCGAGAAGACCCCGCAGCTGCAGAGCGTGCTCGAGGGGGAGCTCGACCCCTTCGTCGACGCGCTGCTCGCCGCCGAGCGGGCCCGGCAGCTCTCGGGCGACGGGGACGGGACGGGGTGAGCCGGTGCGGCCCTCCGAGGTGCTGCGGCGGGCCGCCGACTACCTCGACCGGCACGGGGTCGAGGAGCCCCGCCGCACGGCGGAGATCCTCCTGGCCTCGGTGCTCGGCATCGAGCGGGCCCGCCTGTACTCGCGCACCGAGGGCCTGTCGGCCGGCGAGGCCCGGATGTTCGGGCGCGCGCTCTGCCAGCGGTGCGCCGGCACGCCGCTCCAGCACCTCACGGGGGACCAGCCGTTCCGGCATCTGACCGTGCGTGTGCGTCCGGGCGTGTTCATCCCCCGTCCCGAGACCGAGGTGCTCGTGGACGTGGCGCTCGCCGAGCTCGGGGAGGCCGAGGACCCGGTGGTGGTGGACGTCGGGACCGGCACGGGGGCGATCGCGCTCTCGATCAAGCGGGAGCGCCCCGGTGCGGCCGTGTTCGCCACCGATCTCTCGGCGGAGGCGGTCGCACTGGCCCGGGAGAACGCGGCGCGGCTCGGGGTCGACGTGACGGTGCTGGAGGGCGACCTGCTGGACCCTCTGCCCGAGGAGCTCCGCGGCTGGGTCGACCTGGTGGTGAGCAACCCGCCGTACGTGACGGCCGAAGAGTACGCAGGGCTCCCCGACGTCGTGCGGGCCGACCCGCCGCTCGCGCTCCTCGGCGGGACGGAGGTCCATCGGCGCCTGGCCGACGAGGCGCTCCGGTGGCTCGGCGACGGCGGGGTGCTGGTCGTCGAGCTCGGCGCCGGGCAGGGCGAGACCGTCCGCGACCTCCTGTCCGACCGGTACGCCGGCGTTCGCCTGGTGCCCGATCTGGCCGGACGCGATCGGATCGCCGTGGGTCACCGGCCGTGAGCGACCCCATCGCGGATGCGGCGGCGGCCGCCCTCCGCGGCGAGCTCGTCGTGCTCCCCACCGACACGGTGTACGGGATCGGCACCCGGCCGGACGACCCGGCCGCCACGGCCCGCCTGTTCGAGGCCAAGGAGCGGCCCCGGGAGCTCGAGCTGCCGGTGCTGGTGCCGGCCGCCAGCGAGGCCCGGCGGATCGCCGCGTTCGATGCCCGCGCGGAGCGGCTGGCGGGCCGGTTCTGGCCGGGCCCGCTGACCCTGGTCCTGCCCCGCACCGAGGAGAGCGCCGGCTGGGACCTGGGGGGCGATCCTCGGACGCTCGGCGTGCGGATGCCGCACCATCCGATCGCCCTGGCGGTGCTGGCCCGGACGGGACCCCTCGCCGTCACCAGCGCGAACCGCTCCGGCCATCCCGCGCCCTCCACGTGCGACATGCTGGAGGAGGCGTTCGGGGACCGGGTGGCCGTGTACCTCTGCCAGGAGGCGCCGCTGGCGGGACGGCCGTCGACGGTTGCGGCGCTCCGGGGCGGCGATCTCGCGATCCTCCGCGAGGGGGCGCTTCCGGCGGGCGAGCTGCGTCGAGCGCTCGACGAGGATCCGGGCTGAGACCCGGGGCGAGGAGGGGCCGATGCTAGACTCGCCGCATCGCATGCCGCTCGTGCTCGCCGTCTGCACCGGGAACATCTGTCGATCCCCCATCGCCGAGGGGTTCCTGCGGTCTGCGTTCGATCGGCGACTGGGTCCGGATGCGCCCGAGGTGCGCTCGGCCGGCCTGATCGCGCAGGACGGCGCGCCCGCGGAGCCGGGCTCGGTTCGGGCGGCCGGGGAGCTCGGCGTCGACATCTCGGCGCACGCGGCCCGGCGCCTCACCGAGGCAACCATCCGCGAGGCCTTGCTGGTCCTGGGGATGGCGGCCGAGCACCGCTCGGCGGTCGTCGCGGCGGTGCCCGAGGCCGCGCCCCGGACCTTCACGCTGCGCGAGCTGGTGGCCCTTCTCGAGGCCCTCGCCGTGCGGGACCTCGCCGCCCCGGCCGGGCTCGCGGGGCGGGTGGCGGCGGCCCACGCCCTGCGCCGGGCCGACCCGTCCCTCCGCCCCGCGCTCGACGACGTCCCGGACCCTCTGGGGCTCTCGCTGCCGGCGTTCCGCTCCACGGCTCGGGAGCTGGCGGACCTGTGCTCGCGGCTGGTGGATGGCTTGGTGGGGGCGCCGGACCAGCGCACCGTCGCCGGGGGCCGGGGGGCCTGAGCGGCGTGCGGATCGCGATCGGCTCGGACCACGCCGGGTTCGCCTTGAAAGAGGTCCTCTCGGCCTTCCTCCGCGAGCAGGGCCACCACGTGGCCGATCACGGCACCGGCTCGACCCGGCCGGTCGACTACCCGGAGCTCTGCGCGAGGGTGGCCAGAGCCGTGGCCGGCGGCGAGGCGGAGCGCGGCATCGTCATCGGCGGGTCGGGGCAGGGCGAGCAGATCGTCGCCAACAAGGTGCACGGGATCCGGGCCGCGCTGTGCAACGACCTGTACACGGCCCGCCTCTCGCGGGCCCACAACGACGCGAACGTCATGGCGATCGGCGCCCGGGTCGTGGCCCCGGAGCTGGCCGAGGAGATCGTCCTGCTGTGGCTCTCCACGCCGTTCGACGGCGGGCGTCACGCCCGGCGGGTGGAGCAGATCGCGGCGATCGAGCGGGGTGAGCGGTGATGCGGGACCACGTGGCCGACTGGGACTCCCTCCAGGAGACCGATCCGGAGATCGCGGCCGCCCTGGCCGGGGAGCTCGAGCGCGAGCGCGGGACCCTGCGCTTGATCGCGTCCGAGAACTACACGAGCCCGGCCGTGCTGGCCGCCCTCGGTTCCACGATGACCGACAAGTACGCCGAGGGCTACCCGGGACGGCGGTACTACGGCGGGTGCCGGTTCGTGGACGTGGTCGAGGAGCTGGCCGTCGAGCGCGCCAAAGCGCTCTTCGGGGCGGAGCACGCCAACGTGCAGCCCCACGCCGGCGCGCAGGCCAACCTGGCCGTGTTCGGCGCGTTCCTGGAGCCGTTCTCGGACGACAAGGTCCTGGGGCTCGTGCTCGCGCACGGGGGGCATCTCACGCACGGCTCGCCCGTGAACGTGTCCGGCATGTGGTTCTCGTTCGTCGGCTACGAGGTGGACCCGGAGACCGAGCAGCTGGACATGGATCGGGTCCGGGACCTCGCCGTGGAGCACCGGCCCCGCCTCATCCTGGCCGGGTACACGGCGTACCCGCGCACCATCGACTTCGCCGCCTTCCGGCAGATCGCCGACGAGGTCGGGGCTCTCTTGTGGGTGGACGCCTCGCATTTCATCGGGCTCTCCGCCGGGGGCGCCTACCCCAACCCCGTCCCGTACGCGGACGTGGTGACGTTCACGACCCACAAGACCCTCCGCGGGCCGCGCGGCGCCGTGATCCTGTGCAAGCGCGAGCACGCCCGAGCACTGGACAAGGCGGTCTTCCCGATGATGCAGGGTGGACCGCTCGAGCACGTGATCGCGGCCAAGGCGGTCGCGCTGAAGGAGGCGATGCAGCCGGCGTTCACCGAGTACGCGCACCGGACCGTGCGCACCGCTCGGGCCCTCGCGCAGGGGCTGGCGGACGAGGGGCTCCGGATCGTGTCGGGGGGGACCGACTCGCACCTCGCGCTCGCCGACCTCCGCCCGATCGGGGTGAGCGGCCGGGACGCGGAGCTCCTCTGCGACGAGGTCGGCATCGCGCTCAACAAGAACGGCATCCCGTTCGATCCGATGCCGCCGGCCAACCCCTCGGGGATCCGGGTGGGGACCCCGGGACCGGCCACCCTGGGGATGGACGAGCCCGAGATGAAGGAGGTCGCGGCCATCGTCGGGACGCTCCTGCGCCACCCGGACGACGAGGTCGTGAAGGCGAGCTGCCGGGCTCGTGTCCGTGAGCTCATGGTGCGGTTCCCCGTGTATCCGGACCCGGCGCGGGGGACCGCTCCGCCCCGCTGAGCGCGGGTCGCGGGGCTCCCGGGGGCTCCCGGGGGGCTGCACCAGGTCACCTCGGAGCCCGACGCGGCCCTGCTGGCCGCGTTGGTGATCGTCGTCGTGGGCATCATCGACGACACCAAGGGGCTGTCCGCTCCGGGGAAGCTCGTCGGCCAGATCCTGTCCGGGGGCATCCTGGTCCTGGCCGGCGTCCAGCTCCTGTACTTCTACTTCCCGGGCCAGGGGATCCTGTCGCTGTCGCCCGACATGGCCGTGCCCCTGACGATCCTCTGGGTCGTGGCCATGGCCAACGCCGTGAACCTGGTCGACGGGCTCGACGGCCTGGCGGCGGGCATGGTGGCCATCGGCGCCATGGCCTTCTTCGCCTACATGTTCCGGGCGCCCGGGGTCGACGGCGAGCCGTCCACCGCTGCGCTGCTCTCGGCGGTGGTCGCGGGGGCCGCCGTGGGGTTCCTGCCCTGGAACTTCTTCCCGGCGAAGATCTTCATGGGCGACTCGGGCGCCATGCTGCTCGGCCTGATGATGGCCGCGGCCACCATCTCGGGCGTCGGGCGCAACCCCTATCCGCCCAGCGGTGGCGACCTGGCCGCGATCGCGATCCCCATCGCGGTGCCGTTGCTGATCCTGGGCGTGCCGTTCCTCGACGTGCTGTTCGCGATCGTCCGGCGGCTCCATCGGGGGGTGCGGATCACGCACGCGGACAAGGAGCACATCCACCACCGGCTGCTGGACATCGGCCACTCCCACCGCCAGGCGGTGCTGCTGATGTACCTGTGGAGCGCCCTGATCTCGACGTGCGCCCTGGCCGTGGCCTTCATCAACGGCCGAGCCCTGGTGGGCGGGATCGTCCTGGGAGCCCTGATCCTGGCGGTCGTGATCCCCCGGCTCGTGCTCCGGCGGCCCGAGCGGGCCGCAGGTGCTCCGGAAGGCAACGGTCGGGTCGCGGACGCTGCCTCGGGGGCGGGAGGGGCGGGAGGGGCCGCCGGGCCGAGCGTCCCCGACGGGTCGAGCCGGGGGCCCGTTGTGCCCCCCGAGCTTGCGGCCCAGCCCGAGGCGGGACCCAGGGAGGTCGGGGACCGGACCTGAGGATCCCCGTCCGCGCCACCGTGCCAGCTCCGTCGCCGGTCCCCGGCGGCCCCGGCCATCCGGCTCGGTTGTCCACTCCGTACAAGTGGTCGAACGCGGCTCAGCGTGACGGGGCTCGCGCCGGGGGGACCGTGGGGTGATGATGCCCGCCACCCTGCGGCATAATCAGGGCTCCCGCGGGGGGTCGACGAGGGGAGACGGGTTGGCGGAGATCGCGGTTCGCCTGGATCGCGTGACCAAGGACTTCGGCGAGACGGTCGCCGTCGACGACCTGTCGCTCGACATCAACGAGAACGAGTTCTTCAGCCTGCTCGGGCCATCCGGGTGCGGCAAGACCACGTCGCTCCGGATGATCGGCGGCTTCGAGGAGCCCACCCGGGGGACGATCTACCTGGGCGGCCGCGACGTCACCGACCTGCCCCCGTACAAGCGGGACGTCAACACCGTCTTCCAGTCCTACGCGCTGTTCCCGCACCTGAACGTGTACGAGAACGTGGCGTTCGGGCTCCGCAGGCGGAAGGTGGACAAGGCGGACATCGATCGGCGCGTGAACGAGACGCTCGAGCTGGTCGACCTCCGGGGGTTCGAGAAGCGCAAGCCCGGTCAGATGTCCGGCGGGCAGCAGCAGCGGGTCGCGCTGGCCCGGGCCCTGGTGAACCGGCCCAAGGTGCTCCTGCTGGACGAGCCGCTGGGCGCGCTCGACCTCAAGCTCCGCAAGCAGATGCAGCTGGAGCTCAAGCGGATCCAGGAGGAGGTCGGGATCACGTTCATCTACGTGACCCACGACCAGGAAGAGGCCATGACGATGTCCAACCGCCTGGCCGTCATGCGCCACGGCCGGATCGAGCAGATCGGTCCCCCTGAGGAGGTCTACGAGAACCCCCAGACCGAGTTCGTGGCCGGGTTCCTGGGTGCCTCCAACCTGCTCGACGGCGAGATGAAGGAGCATCGCGACGGTCTCAGCACGGTGCTCCTGCCGGGCGGGACGGCCGTCCACCTGCCGTCCGAACGGGCCGACGTCCCGCCGGGGACGGCGGTCAGGGTGGGCGTCCGCCCCGAGAAGATCACGATCGCATCGGACGACGGCGCCGAGCCGCCGAGCGGCTGGAACGGGGTGACCGGCCTGCTCCGGATGTCCACGTACATCGGGGTGAGCCACCAGTACAAGGTGGAGGGACCGTCCGGCGTGGAGCTGACGGTCTGGGTCCAGAACCTCGGCGCCGGGCCCGTGCCGCAGCCCGGGGAGCGGGTGAAGCTGTCGTGGCCGTGGGAGCACACCTTCGCGGTCCTGCCCCAGCAAGGCCTCGTGTTCGAAGAGGAGGAAGGATGATGCAGGACCAGAACCGGACGTTCCTCGACCCGGTGGCGATGCAGCGAGCGCTCCGGGCCAGGCTGACACGTCGCAGCCTCCTGAAGGGCGCGGGGACGGGCGCCACGGCGATCGGCCTCGGGGCGTTCCTCGCCGCGTGCGGCGGCGGGACCGGCACGGGCGGTGGCGGCGGAGGCGGCGGTCAGGCGAGCTTCGACCCGGCCACGATCTTCAGCGGCGAGCCGGGCGACACCGTCAACTTCGCCAACTGGCCGCTCTACATCGACTACGCCAAGGACAAGAGCGGCAACCGGTACATCCCCTCCCTCAAGCGGTTCAAGCAGGAGACCGGGATCACGGTCAACTACGAGGAGATCATCCAGGACAACACCGACTTCTTCGGGAAGCTCCAGCCGCAGCTGCAGGCCGGTGACGACACCGGCTGGGACATCATCGTCATCACCAACGGCCGTGAGTTCACGGCGCTGACGCAGCTCGGCTGGGTCTACCCGCTGGATCCGACCAAGCACCCCAACTTCGACGCCAACGCGGCCGAGTGGGCCGTGAACCCGCCCTACGACCCCAACAACGAGCACTCGCTGGCCTGGCAGTCGGGGATCACGGGGATCGGGGTCAACCACGATCTGCTGAACGGACCGGTCACGAAGCTCGACGATCTGGCCAACCCCGACATCGTGGGGACGGGCAAGGTCGGCATGCTGAAGAACGACATGCAGGACTTCGTGATGATCAACCTGGGGATCGATCCCGCGACCTCCGGCCCCGACGAGTGGAAGGAGGCGGCGGACTGGCTGATGAAGCAGCGGGACGCCGGCGTGGTCCGCCAGTACTACGACCAGGGGTACATCGACGACGCCACCGGGGGGAACCTGTCGGCGTTCATGGCCTGGTCCGGCGACGTCCTCTACTACAAGATCTGGGCCGGCTACGACAACCTCGACTTCGTGTTCCCCGAGGGCGGCGCGCTGCTGTGGATCGACAACATGATGATCCCCGCGCACGCGGCCAACCCGGTCGGGGCGATGGAGGTCATGGACTACTACTACCGGCCCGAGGTCGCCACCATGGTGACGGAGTGGGTGCTGTACATGTCGCCGGTCCCGGCCACCCAGGAGATGATCAGGAACGACGCGGAGAAGGCCCGCGAGCAGAACTACAAGGGGTATGCCAACAAGCTCGAGGCCACGGCCGACAGCCCCTACCTGTACCCCGACCAGGCGTTCCTGTCCAAGACGAAGTTCGGCCGCGACCTGAAGACCGACGAAGAGCGGCAGGAGTGGGACTCGATCTTCCTGCCGATCGTCCAGGGCTAGGCGGGCGGG
>JBHGAT010000230.1:0-3678 GCA_041946645.1 Candidatus Velamenicoccus archaeovorus
AGGGCCAGGTCGCGCGCGGGCAGCGCGGCCGGCAACTGCGTGTAGCGGTCGAGCGTCTCCGGGTCGTACGTGCCGGTCGCCGCACGGAGCAGCGCCGGCGAGGTCACGGGGATCCGCGACACCACCGAGTACACCATCCCGTCCTCGAGGTAGATCGGCGAGCGGAGCGAGCCGTACGCGTCGATCCGCAGGTTGGCCGTGGGGAAGAACACCTGCTCGGGCGCGAACGCCGAGAACACGATGTTCGGCTCGCGCCCGGCCACGTAGAACGTCGTCACGATGCGCCGGCTCGGCGTGCCGAACCCCTCCGCCGGTGGCGGGATCTGGAAGCTCTGCTCGACCGTGTCCTGCCCGATCGTCTGCGTCTCGGTGCTCGACGCCGTCCACGCGGTCCCGTCGAACGTGTCGTACACCTGGCCTCGCCACAGCGCCGGCTGCGGGGTTCGGACCCGCATCACGATCCGGTCCGACAAACGGCCTCGCGCCCGCAGGTCCACGGTGGAGCCGAACCCCGGATACGCGTTCGGCGCGAAGTCGACCACCGGGCCCGCAGATCCCGCGGAGGAGGGCAGACCGGGGTTGAGCACCTGCCCGGCGAACCCCTCGACCGCGACCGCGTGGCGGACGGCGAACGGCGGCAGCCGCACGAACGCGCCGGGCAGCCGCGGCAGCACCAGGAACACGGCCGTCACGGCGGTGAGCGTGGCCGCCGTCGCCGCGACCGCCGAACGCCCGAACGCGGGTGCCACGCTCCGGCGCTCGCGGAACCGCCGGACGAACGAGGGCTCGGCGAGCTCCTGCTTCACCGGCCGTTGGGTGAGGTACAGCCACGCCGCCGCCAGGCCCGTCCACGGGATGAGGAACACCAGGAACCCGGTGCCGAACGACAACGCGCCGGCCTCGGCCATCAGGATCAAGCTCGACACCATCGAGAACGCGAGGTCGCGCCGCCGGGGCACGTCGAACGAGTGGAGGACCTGCACCCAGATGAACAGCGAGGCGAGCGGGACCCGCGCCTGGTCCACCGTCTCCGCGAACCGGACGCTCTGCAGGAAGGCGCCGAGCGCGGCCAGCAGCCCGACCGCCAGGACGACCTTGGTGGCGACGTTCGTCTTGCGCCGCTGGTAGTAGGAGAACGCATAGCCCGCCGGGACCAGCACGAAGCCACCGATCGACGTGAACGCGTCGGTCGCGCCCTGGGCCACGACCGCGATCATGGCCACCATCACGAGCCCGCCGACGACCACCCGCAGGAGGATCGAGTCCTCCGGTGGCTCCTTGGGCCGCCGCGGTCTCACGAGGCGAGCACGGTCGGACGCGCCAGGCACGCGGCCAGATCCTCCTCCGCTCGAACGCGATAGACGGCGACACCCCGCCCGAGCAGCTCGCGCTCGAGCCGGTCGACGTCGTCCGCCGAGAGCACCGGCGCCCGCCGGTCACCGGGGTACGTGTGGGCCTCGATCAGCGCGACCGCCACGCGCGGCGCCGCCGCCTGGACGGACCCGACGGCCTCGGGCAGCGCGGCGTTCCCCCGCCACGTGGGCGCCGGGATCAGCACGGTCTGCACGCCGCGGAGGCGCGGTGCGAGCTCGGGCAGCACGTCGGTCAGGGTGAGCCCGCCGAACGCCGGCAACTCGGCCAGCCACGCGAGGAGCGGCGCACCCTCCGCCCGCATCAGCGCGTCGACGCGCCCCCCGCGGGCGGCGACGAGCCGGACGCCCTGTCCCCGGCCCAGCGCCGCGAACGCCACCGACGCGGCCACCGAGCATGCGGTGTCGAGCGGCGTCCGCTCGTCGCCCGCGTCGGCCGCCGTGTCGACGACGATGGCGAGCCGGCGCGTGTGCTCCTGCTCGAACTCGCGCACCATGATCTGCCCGTGCCGGGCCGAGGACGGCCAGTGCACGTGCCGCATGCTGTCTCCGGTCCGGTACTCGCGGATCCCCAGGTACTCGGGGCCGGTGCCACGGCGGGGCGCCGCGTGGATCGCGTGCTCGGGCGTCGGGGCGGCATCGACGAGCGGCGTCGAGCCCAGCCGCACCACCGCCGGGAGCACCAGCGTCCGCCCCTCGACCTCCTGGCGGCGCCCGCGCTCGGCCACGCCGAACGGCGCGGCCGACCGGACCGTCACCGGCGTGTCCTCGTGGAGCCCTCGCCGCGCCGCGCGCCGGACCGTGCCGATCACCACCCGGTCGCCCGGCGCGAGCGGCGGCACCAGCACGCGGGCTCGCGCGAGATGTGGGTCGTCGATCTCGAGCCCGAGCTTGGTCGCGCGCCCTGCGTTCGTGACGATCAGCTCGACCAGCGCCTCGGCCCCCTGCGTCGCCTCGGGGGGCGCCCGGCGCTCCACCCGGACGCCGCGCACCATCCGCCCGGGGAGGAGCGCACCGACCACGGCAGCGCCGAGCAGGATCGACGCCAACACGAGGAGCCACCCCGCCTGGACGCTCGTGCCGACGACGAACAGGAGCACGGCCCCGAGGACCATCGCGCCCGCCCGACGCCGGAGCACCTAGGCCCCCGTCACGCCGAGCGGCACCGGCACCTGGTCGAGGATCGAGCGGACGATCTCGGTCCCCCGCTCGGCCGTGGCCGCACCGGCGCCCCGGAGCATCAGCCGGTGGCCGAGCACCGCCGGCGCGAGCGCCTTCACGTCGTCGGGCAGCACGTAGGCTCGGCCCTCGGCCACGGCACGGGCCTGGGCGGTGCGTGTGAGCCAGAGCATCGAGCGCGGCGACGCGCCGAGGAGCACCTCCGGGTGCGCGCGGGTCGCTTGCACGAGCAGCACCACGTAGTCGACCACCGCTGCCTCGACGTGCACCGATCGGACCGCGTGCTGGTGGGCGACCACCTCGGCCGCCGAGACCACGGGCTGCAGGTCCTCGATCGGATGCCGGAGCATCTGGCGGCGGACGATGTCGCGAGCCGCGTCGTGCCCCGGATAGCCGAGCCGCACCGTCATCGCGAACCGGTCGAGCTGACCCTCGGGCAGCGGGTACGTACCGTGCTGCTCGACCGGGTTCTCGGTGGCGATCAGCAGGTACGGCTTCGGGAGCTCGTGGGTCACGTTCTCGACGGTGACCTGGCGCTCCTCCATCGGCTCGAGGAGGGCCGACTGGGTCCGCGGCGTGGTCCGGTTGACCTCGTCGACCAGGACCACGTTCGCGAAGATCGGGCCGGGGACGAACCGGAACTCCTTGGCGTCCTGGTCGTACACGGAGATGCCGGTGAGGTCGGAGGGCAGCAGGTCCGGCGTGGCCTGGACCCGGCTGAAGCTCCCGTCGATCGACGCGGCGATGGCCCTCGCGAGCATCGTCTTGCCGACGCCCGGGACGCCCTCGAGCAGGAGGTTGCCCTCGGCGAACAGGCAGATCACCGCGTCCTCGACGGCCTCCCGACCGGCGATCACGCGCTCGACGTTGTCGACCACGCGGCGGAGCGCGGCCGAGGTCTGCGCGAGGTCCGGTTGGGCGGTGGACATGTCCCCCGATGCATCGACGGGGCCCCTGCCCCGCTTGACCAGCCTAACCGGTCGCGCCCGTGGGGTAGCGTGTGTCGCATGCGGGTCGTGCGGACCGACGACGCGGCGGTGTTCCTGGACCTGGCCGGGCCCCTCCTGCGCCGCGACGAGGGCCGGAACCACCTCATCCTGGGCGTGTTGTCCACCTTCCTCGAGGACCC
>JBHGAT010000231.1:0-3648 GCA_041946645.1 Candidatus Velamenicoccus archaeovorus
CCCCGCCACGCAGCCGGAGCCCGAGGTGGTCACCCCCGGCATGCTGCTCTCCTCGCGCGATCCACAGGAGCGGCGTCGAGGGCTGATCGAGCTCTCGGCGGGAGAGCCGACCGACGAGGAGCTCGAGCAGATCTGCGGGCTCCTCCTGGACCCGGATCGCGAGGTGCGCCTGCTCGCCGTCCAGACGCTCGCCGGCTTCCCCGAGCGCGTGGAGGACGAGGCGGTCCGCCGCGCGGTTCAGGACCCCGACGACGAGGTGCGTGCGGCCGGGGTTCGGCTGGCAGCGCATCGGGACCCCTGTGAGATCCCGTTGCTCGCGCCGCTCCTCGCCGCACGTCGCCATCCGAGGACGCAGCGCACCGTGATGGACCTCCTCCCCTCCGTGATCCCCCCGAGCGGCCCGACCGATGAGGACGTGGCCGCCGTGGTCCTCTCGGTGGGTGAGATGGACCCTGCGCCCGACGAGGAGGAGCGGGTGGGGCTCGCCAGGATCGCGCACACCTTGGGCGCCGACCGGTTGATCGCCGCTCTCTCCCTGGGCGAGCTCGAGCGCCGCGGCGCCGTCCGGCTCCTCCGGGACGAGCCGTCGCCCCCCGTGCTCCGCGCCCTGGCCACGCTGGTCGGCGATCCGATCGAGGAGGTCCGGGTCGCCGCTCAGGTCGCCGCCGAGCAGATCGCCCCGACCCAGGCGCCCGCGCCGGGGGGAGCCGAGCCCGTGGAGCCGGTGGCGACGGTGGCCGCCCGGCTGACGGAGGGAGGACCCTCCGAGCAGGAGGAGGCGCTCCAGGAGCTCCGCCGGCGCGACCGCGACCAGATCCTGGGATGGGTCCTCGAGGGGGTCACGGCCGGTACGCCGCACGAGGCCGAGCTGGCCGCGGTGGTGGCCGGCCGGCTCGGTCTGCCCGAGGCCGCGGGGACGCTGCTCGACCGGGCCACGGGGCTCCCCTCGCAGGAACGCCGAGCGTTCCTGGACGCCCTCCGGGCCATCGGGCCGGACCCCCGGGAGCTGGTGGCCGGGCTCGCCCCGATCGAGCCCACCCGACGCGTCCAAGCCGTCGACCTGCTGTGGGAGGTCTGCGGACGGGACCTCATCGCCCACGTTCCCGCGCTGCTCGCCGACGCCTCGGTGCCGGTCCGGGTGGCCGCGCTCGACGGGCTCGGCGCGACGGCGGAGCCGGAGGGGGCCGCCATCGCGGAGGCAGCCCTGTCGGGCGACCCGTCCCCTCCGGTGCGGGCGGCCGCGGTCAGGACGCTCGGCCGTTGCCTGCCCGGTCCCCGGCCCGAGATGCTCGCCCGCGCCCTGGCCGATCCCGATCCCGACGTGCGTGCCGCGGCCCTCCAGTCGTTGCCGATGTCGTCCGACGCGGAGACCACCGAGCTCTTGTCCCGGTCGCTGTCCGATCCCGACGAGCGCGTGCGACGCGCGGCGACGCACCGGTTCGCGACGAGCGTCGGTCACGACCCGGACACGGCGTGGGCGGTCTTGCGCTCGTGCTCGCCGAGGGAGCGGGGCGAGCTCGTGGCCGCGCTCCAGGAGAGCGGGTCGGGGCTCACCGAGATGGCGTTCGAGCGCCTGGGCTCCATCGACGAGCAAGAGCGGGTCCTCGCGGTGGACGTCCTGGGATGGGGAGGATCGCCGGGGTGCGTGGAAGCGGCGATCCACGCGCTGGCCGATCCCTCCGCACCGGTCCGTCGCTCCGCGGTGGCATCGCTCGGGCGGCTCCGGGAGCCCTCCGCCGCCGGAGCCCTGGCCAAGGCGTTGGTCGATCCAGATCCCGACGTCCGCATCGGCGCGATCGCCGCCCTGGGGACGATCGACGACGAATCCGTGCTGGGAGCGCTGGTCACCGCGCTCAAGGATCCGGAGCCGCGGGTCCGGGAGGCGGCCAGCCAGGTCCTGACCGAGTGGAGCTCCCCGGCCGTGGCCCGCCGGCTGGCCGGCGTGCTGGCCGTCCCCGGCCTGCGCGACCCCGCGGCGGACCTGCTCACACGCATCGGCCCCGCGTCGGTCGAGCTGCTGATCGACGTGCTGCGTCAGGGGAACCCGGAGCTGTCCCCCATCGTCGGCGGGCTGCTCCAGCGCGTGATCGGGCTCGACGAGCTCCTCGGTCGCCTCAACGCGCCCGATCCCGAGCGCCGGCTCCGCGCCGTCGAGGCGGTCGGCGCCGTGGGCGGTCCCCCAGCGGTCGACGCGCTGGTCCGGACGCTGTTCGATCCCGACGAGCGGATCCGGGTGCGCTCGGCCCAGCTGCTGGGCGCGCTCGGCGATGCCCGGGCCGCGCAGCCGATCCGACAGGCGGCTCTCGAAGACCCGGTGCCGGAGGTCGTGCAAGCCGCGACCGAGGCCCTGTCCCGGCTGGGAACCGAGGACGGCGGTCAGGTGGCCTGACGGTCGCGGGTGGGGAGCGAGGTCGTTCAGCCGGCGGCTGCGTTCGAGACCACGGCCCACCGCTCGAGCGTGCGGGCGGCCGCACCGGAATCGATCGAGGCGGATGCGAGCTCGAGACCCTCCTCGAGCGTCCCGGCCCGTCCGGACACCTCGAGCGCGGCGGCGGCGTTCAGCACGACGACGTCTCGCTTGGGGCCGGGCTCCCCGGCCAGGATCCGGCGCGCGACGTCCGCGTTCGCATCCACGTCCCCGCCGACGAGGTCCTCGGGGGCAGCCCGCTCGAAGCCGAGCGTCGCGGGGTCGAGCGTCCGCTCCGAGATCCTCCCGTCCCGCGCGTCGTAGACCGTCGAGGGACCGGTGGTGGTGAGCTCGTCCAGCCCGTCGTGGCCCCGGAAGACCATGGCCCGCACACCGCGGCGGGCCAGCACCTCGGCCAGGAGCGGGAGCATCCGCGCGTCCGACACCCCCACGACCTGCGCCGACGGTCGGACCGGGTTGGTGAGCGGCCCCAGGAAGTTGAACACGGTCGCCACCCGGAGCTCGCGACGGATCCCCACCGCATAGGCGGTCGCGGGGTGGAACACCGGCGCGAACATGAACCCGATGCCGGCCTCGGCCAGACAGCGTTCCACGCCCGCCGGATCCAGGTCGATCCTCACGCCCAGCGCCTCGAGGAGGTCGGCCGAGCCGCAGCGGGAGGAGGCGGCCCGGTTGCCATGCTTGGCCACCGTGACGCCGGCCCCGGCCACCACGAGCGCGGCCAGCGTCGAGACGTTGATCGTGCCCGAACGGTCGCCGCCGGTGCCGCACGTGTCGACGACGGGGCCGGGGCTTGCGACGGGCCGGGCGAACTCGAGCATCGTCCGGGCGAAGCCGTCGACCTCGTCCACGGTCTCTCCCTTGGTGCGGAGCGCCATCAGGAAGCCGGCGACCTGCACGGGGGTGGCCTCCTCGCGCATGATGCTGCGCACCGCCTCGGCGCTCTCCTCGGCGGAGAGGGATCCCCCGCCGATCAGGCGGGTCAGGATCGTGGGCCAGAAGCTCGGGTCCGGCATGGGGCAGGAACGCTAGCAGGTCGCTGGACCGCCCGAGGTGGCCGACGCGACACCTCACCTGCTCCGATACGCACCGGTGGGTCGCGGTCGCTACACTGGTGCCTCGCGGGCCGGTCCTCAGGTCCCGCCGTGCGGGCGTGGTTCAATGGTAGAACGCGAGCTTCCCAAGCTCGAAACGGGGGTTCGATTCCCCTCGCCCGCTCC
>JBHGAT010000232.1:0-3637 GCA_041946645.1 Candidatus Velamenicoccus archaeovorus
GACGGATTCCGCGCGGCTCCAGGACGGGCCTACCCTCGCCGATGTCTTGAGAGACATGGCCGCGGTGGCGACGCAGACCGATCCCCTCGCCGCAGCACTCGAGGAGCCCACGAGCGTCCTCGTGGTCGACGACGAGCCCCAGGTCGTGTGGATGCTCCGGTTCAGCCTCGAGGCGGAGGGCTACCAGACGTTCAGCGCGGGCGACGGGCGCATGGCCCTGGACGAGCTCCGGGCGCACCGACCCAAGCTGATGCTCCTCGACATCATGATGCCGGTGATGGACGGCTGGAGCGTGCTCGAGGAGATCCGCCGCGAGATCCCCGAGGAGGTCCGTCCCCGGGTCGTGGTGGTCTCGGCGCGATCGAGCCTCAGCGACCGGGCCAAGGCGGCGGAGCTCGGTGCCGACGCGTTCGTCCCCAAGCCGTTCAACGTCGACGAGCTCATGAGCGTGCTCCACGAGCTCGACCGGGCCTCCTGAGGCGTCCTCCCCTCGCTCGTCCGAGCGAGGCTAATGTGCGAAGCGCTGGTGTTCCCGCCTCACCACGGTCGTGCCCGCCGCGCGGCACGTCAGGATCGGCTCGTCCAGGAACTCGGCCGCGGACTCGGAGATGTCCGGGCGGGCGCCGCCGACCTTCCAGACCTCGAACTCGCACGCCCGCGAGGTGTTCCCGACGCGGACGATGCGGCCCCGGGCCTCGATCCAGTCGCCGGCGTAGAGCGGGGCCAGGAACTCGACCGACTCGTACGCGCGGAACAGGCCCTCGTCGCCGTCGTACCGCATCGCGAGCTCGGTGATGAGGTCCCCGACGATCTCGAGCTGCTTGGCTCCGGCCACCAGGTTGCCGCCGTAGTGCGCGTCTTCCGAGCCCAGCCGGCGGCGGATGAACGCGGTCGGAAGGTCGTCGGTCATGGAGCTCCCCCCTCGGATCCGGTCGAGCGCTTCACGTGGGCACGATCTTGCCGAAGCGCACGCCGCGCTTCGGGACGCGAGCCAGGCCGCCGTCGCGCGTGCGGACCAGGTAGGTCTGGGCCGGCGAGTCGTAGGCCTCCAGCAGGCCGACGACCTCGCCCACGTACCCGTTGGGCAGCTCGAACTGGAACGAGACGCGCTTGCCCACGTCCTGCGGCGTGACGGCGTTCAAGCCCTTCATGTCGCGCAACAGGGTACCGGAGCTAGCCGCCCGCGCGGACGATCGCGCCGGGGGGCGGCTCGGGGAACGCGTCGGGGTGGACGGCCCATGCCATGATCTCCAGGCCGTCGACGATCCGCGGTCCGGGGCGCGAGAAGTACGACGTGGCGTCGACCGCGAACACCGCGCCCTCCCGCGCGGCGGGCGTCTCGGCGAACTCGGCGTTGGTCGTGAGCTGGGCGGCCTCGTCCTCCGCCTCCTCGAGGTAGTAGCCGCACGGCATGAACACCACTACCTCGGGGTTGGCGTCCCGGATCTCGCGCCACGTCACCTCCCGCGACGGCTGCTCCGTGCCGTTCAGCAGGTTGACGCCGCCGACCAGCTCGACCATGTCGGGGACCCAGTGACCGGCGGCGAACGGCGGGTCCAGCCATTCGAGGCAGAACACGCGGATCGAGGGCAGGCGGACGGCCTTGGCCCGGACGGTGTCGATCCGCGCCTGCATCGAGGCCACGAGCTCCCCCGCACGCTCCTCCACGCCGAGCAGCCGGCCGACGGCCACGATCGTCTCGAGCACCTGACCCAGCGAGTGGGGGTCGAGGGAGAGCACCTGCGCGTCGGTGGCGCCGATCCGCTCCAGCGCGGCATGGACCTGGCCGCTCGGCACCGCGCACACCCGGCAGAGGTCCTGCGTGAGGATCACGTCGGGATGGATGCGCTCGATCAGCGCGGTGTCCAGGTGGTACAGGGGCTCCTTCGCGTCCATGCGATCCCGCACGGCCTGGTCGATCTCGCGGGAGGAGAGCGGGCGACCCTGGGGCAGCGCGCTCCTGGAGACGACCGGCTTGCCCTGCGCCTCCGGGGGATGGTCGCACTCGTCGGTGACGGCCTCGAGCTGATCCCCCAGCCCGAGCGCGTAGACGATCTCGGTGGCCGAGGGCAGCAACGAGACGATCCTCATGGCGGCAGGCGCTCCAATCGGTCACGGCGCTCCAGCAGGTCGACCAGGTCGCCGAACGCGCGGCCCGCGGTGGCCCCGTCGAGCAACCGGTGGTCGAACGTGAGCGACAGGGTACAGGCCGGCCGGGCCTCCACGCGACCGTCCAGGACCAGCGCCCGCGGCTCGATCGCGCCGAGCGCGAGGATCGCCCCCTGGCCCGGCGTGAGGATCGGCGTCCCGGCTTGCGAGCCGTAGCTGCCCGTGTTGGTGACGGTGATCGTGCCGCCGGCCATGTCGCTCGGCCGGATCGTGCCGTCGCGCGCCGCCGAGGCCAGCCGGCGGATCTCCTCGGCCACCTCGGCGATCGTCCGTCCTCCCGCGTCCCGGACCACCGGCACGAGCAGCCCGCGCTCGGTGTCGGTGGCCACGCCGACGTGGCAGCGACGGTGGAGCCGGATCTCGCCCGCCTCGGCCACGAACGACGCGTTCAGGGACCGGTGCGTCCGGCACACCTCGGCCAGGGCGCGCACCACCACCGGCAGCGGGCTCACGCCCAGCTCGGACCGGAAGGCCTCGAGCGCCGTGCAGTCGAGCGTCCGGAACGTGGTGACCATCGGCACCTCGCGGACCACCCGGGTGAGGTTCTCCGCGATGGCCCGCCGCACCGGCGTGAGCGGCAGCACCTCCACGTCCTCGTCGGGCGGAGCCGGCTGCGCGGCGGTCGGGGCGGGAGTCGAGGCGGCCGCCACCTCCACGTCCTCGCGGGTGATCCGCCCTCCCGGCCCCGATCCGCGCACGGTCGTCAGGTCGACCCCGAGGTCCTTGGCCAGCTTGCGCACGGCCGGCGTGGCCGAGACGCGCCCGCCCGGACCGGCCCCCGGCCCACGGTCGACCGGCGGCGGCACGGGCGCCTCCGCACGATCGGTGCCCGTGACCGCGCCCACCGTGGCACCGTCCTCCCCGGCGACCTGGAACGTCACGAGCGGGGCGCCGACCCTCACCGTCTCGCGCGGGGCCCCGTGCAAACGGATCACCCGCCCGGCGAGCGGGGACGGGATCTCGACCGTGGCCTTGGCCGTCTCGACCTCGACCAGGGGTTGGTTCAGCGCGACCTGGTCCCCCTCGGCCACGAGCCACGCGCCGATCTCGGCCTCCTCGAGGCCCTCGCCGAGATCGGGGAGCGCGAAGATCCGCTCGGCCATCAGTAGGAGACCGTCCTCCGCACGGCGGCCCGGATCGTCTCGACGCTCGGTAGATACCGCTGCTCGAGCGACGCCGGAGGGTACGGCACGTCCGGGGCGGTCACCCGGGCCACGGGCGCCTCCAGGTGGTCGAACGCCTCCTCCATGATCCTCGCCGCGATCTCGGCCCCCATCCCGAGGGTCCGTGGCGCCTCGTGCACGACGACGGCCCGGCCGGTCTCGCGCACGGCCAGGCCCAGCGACTCCAGATCCAGCGGCACGAGGGATCGCAGGTCGAGCACTCGGCAGTCGAGTCCTTCGGCGGAGAGCGCCTCGGCGGCCTCCAGGCAGCGATGCACCATCGCGCCGTACGAGATCAGGGCGCA
>JBHGAT010000233.1:0-3619 GCA_041946645.1 Candidatus Velamenicoccus archaeovorus
GCGCGCTGGGACGGGGTGTTCCCGATCGGGATCGACCCGACCGGCGAGCCGGGGCTGCTCGGCCCCCAGGACTTCGGACGCGTGGTGCGGTTCGTCGCGGCGCCTCGGTCGGCCCCGCAGTCAGTCCCTGGGGAAGAGCGTCTCCTCGACCAGGAATGCGAGGAGCTGCCCCACCGCGATGTGGCACTCCTGGATGTGCGAGGTCTCCCGGCTGGGGATGCGGATGGCCACGTCGGCCATCGGCGCGAGCCGGCCACCGCGTTCCCCGGTGAGCGCGATCGTGCGCATGCTGCGTGCCGCGGCCTCCTGGAAGGCCCGCACCACGTCCTCCGAGTTGCCGCTGGTCGAGATGCCGAGCAGGACGTCGCCCGGCCGCCCGAGCGCCTCCACCTGGCGGGCGAACACGTCCGCGAACCCGTAGTCGTTGCCGACCGCGGTCAGGATGGACGTGTCGGTGGTGAGGGCCACGGCCGGGACGGCCGGCCGGGGGTTGTCGAGGGTGAGCGTGCTGACGAGCTCGGCCGCCAGGTGCTGGCTGTCGGCGGCGCTCCCGCCGTTGCCACAGAGCAGGATCTTGCCGCCGTCGAGGAGCGCGTTCACCAGCAGCTCGGCGGCGGCGGCGATGTCGGGGCCGCACCGCTCCGCGGTGCGTCGCGCCGTCTCCGAGGTCTCGAGGAGGTACGCGGCGATCCGGTCGGCGTTCACGTGGCGGCCCCATCGGCGACCAGGTGGGTGATCACGGTGGCGGCCTCGGTCAGGTCGGCGACGACGGCGTCCGCCTCGCGGTCGGCGCCGCGTGCGAGCTCCTCGCGACCGTGCCCGGTCAGCACGAGGATCGTGGTGGCCCCCACGGCTCGTCCCAGCCGCATGTCCGACGCGTGATCGCCCACCAGGAACGATGACCCCGGGTCGAACCGGTGCTCGGCGGCCGCCCGCCGGACCAGTCCCGTGGCGGGCTTGCGGCAGTCGCACCCCTCGTCCGGCGCGTGGGGGCACGTGTAGATCCCGTCGACGGTGGCGCCGTGCTCGGCCAGCAGGTCGAGGAGGCGGGCGTGGATCGCGTCGAGACCCTCGGCCGTGATCCAACCACGGCCGACCGGCGACTGGTTGGTCACCACCACCACGCCGAGCCCGAGCTCGCGCATCCGCCGGACCGCCGCGGCCGCACCGGGGAGGAGCCGGAGCTGCGACGGCTCGAGGACGTAGTCGCCCTCCTCGTTCACCGTGCCGTCGCGGTCGAGCAGCACGAACCGGCGGCTCACCGTCCCGGCCTCCAGGTCCGGTCGCCGGTCCGGGCCTCCACGCCGTGGTCGGTGAACCGGAACTCGGCGAACCGGCCGCCCAGCCTTTCGAGCCGGTCGCGCACCGCGGGCTGGCGTTCGGGCGGGCAGGCCAGGAGCAGGTACCCGCCTCCACCGGCGCCGCAGATCTTGCCGCCGGTGGCCCCCGCCTGCCGGGCCGCCGCGAACAGCCCCTCGATCGGCGTTCCCTCGGCGATGTGGGGGTTCATCCGCTTCTTGCTCGCGTACGCCTCGTGCAGCATGGGGCCGAGCGCGTCGACGTCCCCCGCCTCGATGGCATCGCGCATGTCGTAGGCCATGGCCTGGAGCTGCTTCATGCCCTGGATCGTGTCCTCGCGGCCCTCCCGGTACAGCCGGATCTGCGTATCGATCAGCCCGAGGTCCGTCCGCACCCGACCCGTGTAGCACAGCAGGAGGTGCCTGCGGAGCCGCTCCCGGCCGTCCGGGCCGACCCGGACCGGGGTGACCGCCACACCGCGGGCGTCGAACTCGATCAGGTTGAACCCCCCGAAGGCGGCCGCGTACTGGTCCTGCCACCCCCCGGCGATCCCCAGGTCGTCGCGCTCGATCGCGTAGCTGACCCGGGCGAGCTCGTCCGGGTCCATGGACCGCCCACCGAGGGCCGCGAGCGCCGCCACCACGGCCGTCACCATCGCCGACGATCCCCCCAGGCCGCTCCCCGGGGGGGCGTCCGAGCGGATGTCGAGGTCGATGCCCCGGTCCAGGCCGAGCCGGTGGACGGCCGCCTTGGCCAGGTCCATCACGCCGTCGTAGGTGGGGCCGTCCTCGAGGTGATACTCGACCCGCTGGTCCAGGCGCAGGTCGCGCATCCGGACCTGGCGGTCGTCGCGCGGCTCGAGCGTGGCCCGGGCGAAGTGGTCGATCGTGGCCGACAGGACCGCACCGCCGTGCCGCTCGTACCAGTGTGGGAAGTCGGTGCCGCCCCCCACGAAGCTGATCCGGAGGGGGGCGGCGGCGTGCACGGCGGCGTCGCTCATCGGCCCGCCAAGTATGGGCGTGCCGGCGAGGCGATGACCAACGCCGGGGCTCAGGCCACGAAGCGGACCAGGCGGCGACGCTGCTGCTCGGTGAGGCCGCCCCAGACGCCATAGCGCTCGCCGTTCTTGAGCGCCCAGGCCAGGCAGGTCTCGCGGATCGAGCAGACCGAGCAATAGGCCAGGGCCGGCCCGGCTTCCTCCTCGGAGGTGGGGAAGAAGATGTCGGGTTCGATCCCGTGACAGGCCGCTCGATCCTGCCACATGTCGGGGGGTGAGGGGTTGGGGGGGAGGGCATCGAGGTCGATGCCGGCGATGCGATGTCTGCTCACCAGTCGACTCCTGTTCGACGACGCCGTCTGCCGCCCGTGGGAGACAAGGTCACCTCGGCAGTCGTCTCCGTGATAGCGGGAGCGGAGGGCCATGTGAAGACTTGAAAACCGCGCGCCGGCGTAGTAGATGGGCGGCCTCAACCGGCCCGGGATCTGGGGCGGAGCGGCGTCCCGGACCCGGTCGCGAGCGGCGCGTCGCGGGCCTCCCACCGCACCCGGACCAGGGCCGCGGACCCACGTCCCTGGGCCGCCGTGCTGGTCACCGTGCCGACCCGTCGCCCCGCGGCCACCACCGGCTCTCCGACGCCCACCGGAGCGTCCGCCGCGACGGCAAGGATCACCCGGGGCGGATGCCCGAGGGTGCGGACCTTCGCCACCGACTCCTGCCCCAGGAAGCACCCCTTCGTCGTGTCGATCACCTCGGGCCCGTCGAGCCCGCCCTCGGCGGGCAGGGCGTCCCCCTCCAGGTCCACCGGGAACCGGGGCCGCCCCCGGAGGATCCGCCAGCGCTCCACGTCCCCCGGGGACACCTCCACGCGCCCGGCCGTGCGGAGCGCGTCGCGGGCGGCACCCACCGCTCCCTCGGCGACGAGCAGGTCGACCCCCTCCCCGAGGGCCGAGGGCGACCAGCCGGGGCCGAGGGCGGGGGCCGCACCGGCCGGTCCCGGCACCGCGATCGGCACGCGCGGGTCCGGCTCGAGCCGCACGTCCGAGGACAGGACGTAGGGCGCGAGCACGTCGGCGATCGGCTGGACCTGGTCGGTCTGCTGAGCCAACACGAACCCCCCGTCGTCCTCGGCGCAGACGTGCACGTCCGCGCGGATCCGCCCGGTGGGGGTGAGCACCAGCGAGCGCCGTGCCGAGCCCGGCGCGAGACCTTCCACATCGGTGGTGATCAGGTCGTGGAGCCACCTCCTGGCGTCGGTCCCGGACGCCCGGAGCAGGCGCACGTCGGTCCGCACGACGAACGCGCGGCCCTCCTCCAGCGCCC
>JBHGAT010000234.1:0-3617 GCA_041946645.1 Candidatus Velamenicoccus archaeovorus
CCACTGCGACGTCCACCCGACCATGAACGGGTCGGTCGTCGTCGGCTGATCCGTTCCCCCGCGGTTCGGGCCGCTGCGTGGCAGCATGGACCGCGATGGGACGACGGGTCTTCCTCGGGGTGCTGGTGTCGCTGGCCCTCGTGTCGGCGACGGGGTGCACCGGCGACGTTCAGGACGCCGTGGGAACGGCCGTGGTCGAGGTCTCCGGGGCCATGCCCACCCTGTCCGGCACGACGCTGCAGGGCTCGGAGCTGTCGCCGGCCGACTACCGGGGACGGGTGGTGGTGGTCAACTTCTGGGCAACGTGGTGCGGTCCCTGCCGGCGCGAGCAGCCGGTGCTCTCGGCCGCCCAGGAGGAGGCCGGTCCGGACGGCCCCGTCTTCCTCGGCGTGAACTACCGGGACGACCCCGCGGCCGCCCGCGCCTACCTCGAGGAGTTCGACGTGGCGTACCCGAGCATGCCGGACCGATCCGGGGCGCTCGCCTACCGGTTCGGCGTGCCCGGACTCCCCTCGACGATCTTCGTGGATGCCGCCGGCCGGATGCGGTACCGGGTGGTCGGTGCGCTGACGGCCTCGGAGCTGTCGGACCTGCTCGGACGGCTGACCTCGGGCTGAGGCGGGTCAGCGGCCGAGCGGGGCCACCGCGTCCACGGCCACCGCCGCGAACAGCAACCCCAGGTACAGGATCGAGAACCGGTACAGCGCCAGCGCCAGGGCCCGGCTGCGCTCGCGCCACAGGCGGAGGGCGCGGTGCAGGAACATGCCGCCCAGGATCACCGACGCCGCGAGGTAGACCGGCCCCATCCCGGCCAGGGGGTAGAGGGCCAGGCTGGTGGCGACCAGGACCAACGTGTACAGGAGGATCTGCCGGCGGGTCTCCTCCTCCCCCCGGACCACGGGCAGCATGGGGATCCCGGCCGCCGCGTAGTCGCGCTGGTACCGCATCGACAGGGCCCAGAAGTGGGGCGGGGTCCACACGAACACGATCGCGAACAGCACCCAAGCCGGGACGCCCACCGTTCCGGTCACGGCCGCCCAGCCCACCAGGGCCGGCACGGCGCCCGCCGCGCCGCCGATCACGATGTTCTGCACGCTGGTCCGCTTCAGCCACAACGTGTAGACGAACACGTAGAACGCGATGGCCGAGAGCGCCAGCGTGGCGGCCAGCACGTTGACCGCGATCGACAGGAAGAAGAACGACACGGCCCCCAGCACGTAGCCGAACCGCAAGGCGTTCTCCGGCGAGACGTCGTGTGCGGGGAGCGGGCGGCGCCGGGTCCGCCGCATCACCTGGTCGATGTCGCGGTCGAGGTAGCAGTTGATCACGTTGGCCGATCCCGCGGCCAGCGTGCCACCGACGAGCGTGGCCAAGACCAACCAGATGGAGGGCAACCCCCGGTCGGCCAGGACCATCGCGGGCACCGTGGTGATCAGCAGGAGCTCGATGATCCGGGGCTTGGTCAGGCGGACGTAGGCCAGGGTGGTCTCGCGGAGCGAGCGGCGCTCCGAGGTCCCGGGCTCGTCGGACGGTCCGGCCGGCGGTCGGACGGCCGGCACGTGTCGTGACCAGGCCGCCAGCGCCACCGCCACGGCCCAGATCAGGGCGGAGACCATGACGTGGGTGGCCCGGGCCCACGCCTCGAGCCCGGTCCAGACGTTGGCCGCTCCCACCAGCACCTGCAGCGCGAACAGCAGCAGCAGCGTGGTGCCGAGGGCGACCAGCGACCGAGGCCGTCCCGGCACCGTCCGGACCCGGATGGCCACCCACAGCACGAGCAGGGTCACCACCGCAGCCAGGAGCCGGTGGGCGAACATCACGGTGGCCGCGCCGCCGAGGGTCGGCACGAGCTTGCCGTCCATCAGCGGCCAGTCCTGGAAGACGACGCCCGCGTCCTCGGCCCGTACGTACGTCCCCACGAGCAGGAGGGCGTACGTGGCCAGGGCCGTCCACATGGCTACCCGCGCGAAGGATCGATCCCCCGCACCCCCGGCCTCGAGGGCCACGGAGGCCACGTACGCGTACACCAGGTCGGCCAGGACCAGCATGGCCACGGCGAAGTGGACGGTCACCCAGGCCGGGTTCAGGTCCGTGTTCACGACGATGCCCCCCAGGCCCGCCTGCACGAGGAACAGCGGCACGACCAGCAGGGACGCCCGGTAGACGGCCGTCTGCCGCCGATGCCGGCGGAACGCCGCGATCGCCTGCAGGGCGATCAGCACGGTGGCGATCAGCGCGAGCGAGCGGTGCGTGTACTCGATCAGCGCGTGGTACTCGAGCGGCGGGATCCACGTGCCGAAGCACCGTGGCCAGTCGGGGCAACCGTCGCCCGAGCCGGTGGCCCGGACCACACCCCCCCATCCGATCAGGATGGTCGTGGCGACGGTGCTCGAGAGCGCGAGGGCGCGGAAACGCTTCATCCGGGAAGGAGCGGGTCCACTGGCGGACCACTATATCCCCGCGCCGTCAGGCCCGTCGTGCCGTCGGGCGTGGCACCCGTTGCCGCCCCCGGGTCGTCACGCCCGTCGTGCCGCCAGTTGCCATACTGCCCCCGATGGACGAGCCGCAGGTCGTGGCCCCGCCGGCGCTCCGGGAGGTCCGGGAGCGGATCGAGCCCGTGCTCGAGGCGTTCCTCTCCGAGCGCGAGCGCCGCATGGAGGCGCTGGACCCGCGCTCGGCTCGGCTGGTGCGCGAGATCCGGCAGCTGGTCGATGCGGGAGGCAAGCGGATCCGACCGGCGTTCTGCTACTGGGGGCACCGGGCGGCGGGGGGTCCAGCCGGACCCTCGATCGACCGGGCCGCCGCGGCGATGGAGCTCTTCCATACCTTCGCCCTGATCCACGACGACGTGATGGACGAGAGCCCGCAGCGGAGGGGAGCCCCCACCGTGCACGTCCGGATGGCCGAGGAGGGACCGGCGGCCGCCCTCGGGGCGAGCGAGCGGGAGCGGTTCGGGCGGTCCGGGGCCATCCTGGTGGGCGATCTGGCCGCGGTGCTGGCCGACGAGCTGCTGGTCGACTCCGGGTTCGGCTCGGGCCGCCTCGTCCAGGCCCTGCGCCGGTACGCGCAGATGCGGATCGAGGTGGCTGCGGGTCAGTTCCTGGACATCGCGGACCCGCCCCGGGACCGGGCGTCGGCGCTGCGCGTGGCGGCGCTCAAGACCGGGGCCTACACGGTGGAGGGGCCGCTGCACGTGGGCGCCCTGCTCGCCGGTGGCTCGCCCCCCGTCCTGGCCGCCCTGACCGCGTACGCACGGCCGCTGGGGGAGGCCTTCCAGCTCCGCGACGACGTGCTCGACCGGGGCGAGGGCTCGGTGCCGGGCGCTTCGGTCGCGACCGTGGACGGGCTGATCGACCGCGCTGCGGTGGCGCTCGCGACGCCCTGCTTGGAGCCCCAGGCCGTCGCCGCGCTCCGATCGCTCGCGGAGGCGCTCCGGTTGTGACCGGGGACCTCGCCGCGGCCCGGCGGATGTTCGGCGGCCTGCCGGTGCTCAGCGTGGCCACGATCAACCCGGACGGGTCGCCGCACGTGGTGCCGCTGTGGTTCGTGTGGCCGGACGACGCGCTGTACGTCTCGACGCGCCGGCCCTCGCGGACCTGGAGCAACGTGTCGACCGA
>JBHGAT010000235.1:0-3557 GCA_041946645.1 Candidatus Velamenicoccus archaeovorus
TCCGTGAAGTCGATGTCGGAGACCGGGCCGGCATGCCCCCTGAGGACACGCACCAACCGACCGCTCTCCACGTCCCAGATCCGCGCCGAGGCGTCGAGGCTCGCCGTCCCGAGGAGCTCGCCCGCCGGGTCGAAGGCCACCTCGATCACGTTGTTCCGATGCCCCTCGAAGACGTTCCGCAGGGCGCGATCGGCGAGGCTCCAGGTCCTGGCGGTGTCGTCGTCCCCGACCGTCGCCGCCAGGTCGCCGTCCGGAGAGATCGCCACGTTCCAGATGGGTGCCCCGTGTCCGTTGAGCTCGGCCAGCTCCCGACGGGTGCCGGGATCCCAGACCCGGAGCGTCCCGTCCTCCGAGACCGACACCAGTCGCTCCCCGTCCGGATGGAACGCGAGCCCCCAGACGGGCGCGCTGTGTCCGGTCAGCACGGCGATCGGCGCGCCGCTCGAGGTCCAGAGCCGGACCGTCCCGTCCCAGCCGGCGGTTGCCACGAGCGCCCCGCTCGGATCGAAGACCGAGTCGAACACGGGACCCTCGTGCCCCTCGAGCCGCGTGACGCCTCCGGTTCCGAGGTCGACGATGGCGGCCCCGCCGTCCGTCCCCACGACGACCCGCCGGCCATCCGGGCTGTAGTCGACCCCGTACATCCATCCGGTCCCGGCCCGCACGGCCAGGACCTCGTACGAGCCGGTGGGCGAGACGTCCCACACGACCGTGGGCCCGAAACGTCCGGCGGCGGCCACCCAGCGGCCGGTCGGATCGATCGCCACGTGCTCCACGGCGCCGCCCACGTCGCCCAGGGTGAGCTCCCGCGCGCCGCGCCGGTCCCAGACACGGACCGTGCCGTCGTCGCCACCGGTCACGAACGTGGCGCCGTCGGCGGACGCGTCGACGCCTTCGACGATCCCGACGTGCCCCTCGAGGCGCCGCACCTCGGTCCCGGTGCGAACGTCCCAGACGGTCACGACGTCGATCCCCGTGCCGACGATCCACCGTCCGTCGGGCGAGAACGTCACGTCTCGGCCGACGAAGCGACCCCGGATCCGGGTGGGGGGTCCCGGTCGGGGGCGGACGTGCCAGATCCGGATCTCGTGGTCGCTCGCCACCGCGATCCGCGTTCCTCCCGGGTCGAGGGCGATCGCGGTGCCGTTCGTGGTCAGCGACGTCACGGTGCGACCGTCCTCGACGTCGAGGACCCTCACCCCGCCGGCCTGGTCGGCCGTGGCCAGGCGTCCGCCGGTGGGGTCGTAGGCGACGGCCACGACCGGGAGCCCGTCCGGGATCTCCCCGATGAGGGTCCCGTCCTCGACGCGCCACAGGCGGGTCCCATCCTGCTCCGCCGTGGCGAGCACCGAACCGTCGGGCGCGAAGGCGACGGCGGTTGCGTCGGTGGGGAGCCGAGCCACCTCCTCGTGCGCGGTGGGGTCGATCACCGCGACCGACCCGTCCGCGGCGACGGCCGCCACCAGACCGCCTCCCAGCACGGGCCGGGCGAGGTCGGGCAGGCGCGCCACCACCCGGCAGGCTCGGATCGCGCGGTGGAGCGCCTCGATCACGAAGGACGGTGTCGCCAGGCCGGCCCGCCTGGTCACGGCCTCCGCCCTGAGCGCGAGCCGGAGGGCCTGCGCGCTGTTCGACCTGGCCGCCCGGGTCGAACCCACCGCCAACGCGCGGGCCCGCCCGAGCGCTTCCTCCCGCGCCGCCTGGTGGGCCCGGTTCACCGCCACGGACCCGAGGGCCGCTCCGACGAGACAGAGGACCAGCACCACGGTGATCATGGTGCGGGCCCGGGTCAGCCCCCGGCGGTCCAGGGTCGCAGCCACCTTGAACAACGGGCCCGGCGCCGCCAGCTGGTCGTCGTGGCGCAGGATGCGCCGATGCAGGTCCTGGAGCTCGGGCGACGGATCGACCCCGAGCTCGTCGGCCAGCATCGAGCGCGCCCGCGCGAAGGTCTCGAGCGCCTCCGCCGGTCGACCGGCGCGGTACCGGGCCAGCATCAGCTGACCCCACAGGCGTTCGCGGAGCGGATGACGCTCCAGGAGAGCGGGGATCTCGGTGGCCACCTCGCCGTGGTCGCCGAGCGCCAGGCGTGCGTCCAGCAGCTCCTCCGTCGTCGCGAGCCGCAGCTCGTCGAGCCGCTCGATCTCGGCCCGGAGCGAGTCCTCGTCCAGCAGATCGGCGAACGCCGGGCCGCGCCACTCGCCGAGGGCCGTCTCGCACGCGCGTCGGGCCCGCCCGGGGTCGTCCGAGACGGCCTGACGGGCCTCGTCCAGGAGCGCTCGGACGCGCTGGGCGTCCATCTCACCGGGCTCGATGCGGAGCCGGTAGCCGGGGCGCACCCCCTCGAGCCGGCCGTCGCCGAGCGCCGAGCGCAGGTGCGAGACGTAGCTGTGCAGCGAAGCCCGGGCCCTCGGCGGCGGCTCCTCTCCCCACACCTGGTCGATCAGCGTGTCGGCCGGGACGATCTGGTTGGGTCGGATGAGGAGGTGCGCGAGCACCGCACGTTGCTTCGGCCCTCCGAGGGGGATCGGGCCGCTCCCTCCGATGACCTCGAGCGGTCCGAGGATCCGGAAGTCCACCGTCCGGGCACGTTACCCCCCTGCGGGGGCCGCGTGAAGGGGGTTCCAAGCCGTCTACAAGCCTGGCCTCGCAGCCTGCACCGGTGCACATCCGGCTTCGTGATGGACCGGCGGAAGGAGGATGCCATGCGAGGCAGGAGCGTGGTGGCCCTGGTGGTCGTCGCGGTCTCCGCGACCGCGGGGCTCGCGTCGCTCGCGGGGTCGGGGCTCGCGGCGGAGACGATCACGGCGTACGTGGGCGATCAGCACGTGCGGGCGATCGACGTCGGCAGGAGGGGACCGAGCGCAGGGGACGACCTCGTCGTCAGGGGGCAGCTGTTCGCCGACCCGGAGCGCACCTCCCCGCTGGGTCTCGTCCGGGCCTCGTGCGAGCGGTTGGACGGGGATCACCTCTACTGCTGGAACGAGACCACGGTCGACGGTCGCGGCGAGGTGATCTCCGAGGGGACGCAGGACCTGCGCGTGGCGACGTTCGTGGACGCGATCACGGGAGGCACGGGAGACTTCGCCACCGCGCGAGGGACCGTCGACGTCGACTTCGCGACCGGGACGCTGACCATCGCGGTGCTCGACTGACGCCTCCGAACCGCGGCGGCGTCGACGTCGTCGACCACCGGTTACCGGACCGGCGCTCGGGTCAGCTCGCGAGCTCGCGCAGCCGGCGCTCGAGGAAGCCCCGCTCGACCGCGTTCTGGGTCAGCTCGAGCGCGCGGCGGTAGGCCCGGGCCGCCTCGCCGTGCCGGCCGAGCCGGCGGAGCAGGTCGGCACGCACCGCGTGGAACACGTGGTACCGGCCGAGCTCGAGCCCGTCCACCAGCGCGAGCCCGGCCTCCGGCCCCTCGAGCTCGGCGAGGGCCACGGCCCGGTTCAGCGCGACGATCGGCGTCGGGGCGAGGGCCATGAGCTGGTCGTAGAGGGCGACGACCTGCCGCCAGTCGGTCTCGGCGGCGCTCGGCGCGTCGCCGTGCACGGCGTTGATCG
>JBHGAT010000236.1:0-3553 GCA_041946645.1 Candidatus Velamenicoccus archaeovorus
CGACCCCCGAGCGGCGACGTCACGGCGGACGACGGGTCCGGTGTGCGGCCCCATCGTCCGCCCGTGGGTCGGGCCAGGTCAAACGGGACCAGTGGTCCCGCTCGACCGGCGGACCATGATGCCACCGTCGGCTCACGCTCGCGCGCAGCGGCCCGGGGAGGTGGAGCGGCCCCGACCGTGGTGGTCGGGGCCGCTCCCGCAGCGACGGTCTCGGGTGGGGCTCAGCTCACCGCGCTGAGCGCGTTCACCTGCCCGTGCCCGTTGAAGCCGTTGTACGCGGGACCGCCCTGGCACGTCTGCGGCGCTCCGCCGTCGACGGCCGGGAAGAAGTCGTACATCGACAGGTCCTCCGGACACGCGATCGGGTCGGCCGTGCCGGTGATGCGGGCGGCCACCGCGCCGGGCGACGTCACGCCCTGGCTGACGATCAGGGCGGCGACCCCCGCCACGTGCGGCGAGGCCATCGACGTGCCCTGGAGGTAGCAGTACGTCGCCCCCTGGTCGACGACCTGCCTGGCGCAGGGCAGGCCGGCCGGCCAGGTGGACAGGACGCGGCCGTTCGGCGCCGCGGCGGTGAGCTGCAGGATCGAGTCGCCGCCCGGCGCGATCACCTGCACCGTGCCGATCCCGTAGCTCGAGTAGAAGGACTTGAACCCGAGGTTCCCGTCGGCCGTCACGCCGATCACGCCCGAGACCTCGACCGGGATCACGGCGCAGGCGTTCGTCACCGCCCGTGGAACGGGCGTCGTGTCGTCCGGGCTCGTGTCGTCCTCGGTGGGGTGCGCGAGGTCGTCGGCCTGGTTGCCCTCGGCCGCGACCACCGTCGTGCCGTTCTGCATGGCGAACCGGATGGCCCGGCGCTCGGCCTCCCAGATGGCCCGCTGCTCCGGGTCGTTCTTGCAGTTGAACAGCCACGGGTCGGCGAAGTAGCTGTTGTTGGTGACCGCGATGTCGTGGGTCCCCGCCCACATGAACGCGCAGATCACCGCCTCCGGGAAGAAGAAGCCGGCGGCGTTCCCCGCCTTGATCGCGGCGATCTTCACGTTCGGCGCCACACCGACGATGCCGACGCCGTTCAGGGCCGCGGCGATCGTCCCGGCCGTGTGCGTGCCGTGCCCGTTGTCGTCGGTCGCGGCGGCCGCGCCCGGCACGGGAGCGCCGCTGACGCAGTTCACGCTGTCGGCGGCGTCGGCGTTCGGGGCCAGGTCGGGGTGCGTGAAGTCCATCCCGGTATCGATGTCGCCGACCACCACCGAGGCGTCCCCCCCGGTGACGGCCCGGGCCTCCGGGGCGTGGATCTGGTCCATGTCCCACTGCAGCCCGGAGAGCGGGTCGCTCCCCGGCGCCGGGGTGTTCGACGTCGGGGCGTCCGCCGTGACGTCGGCCGCCTCGGGATCGGACAGGCGGGTGGCGAACGCAGCCGTGGCGGCCGTGCCCTTCACGGCCGGATCGGCCGCCTCCAGGTCGGACGCGAACGTCGAGCTGTCCGAGCTGGCGATGATGACCCCGATCTGCGGATAGCTGGCGACGAGCGTCCCGCCGGCGGCCTCGATCGAGCTCTGGGCCGACGCCGGTACCGCCGCCTGCCGGTAGAGCACGACGTAGGTGCTCCCCGCCGCGGCCGACGCCACCGGCACCAGTCCGAGCGCGGTCATCCCCGCGACCAGCGAGACGGCGATCGCCCACCGGATGGGCGTGAGCCTTCGCATCCTGCCTCCCTTCTCGTCCGGGCAACCCGTTCCCAGGGGGACCCTACGGCCATCGGCGCGGTTCCGCACGTCGGCCCATCGGGGTAGGCGTCCATCCCCGTTCCGGCCTGCATCGGCGCCCCTGCCGGATCCCCCATGCGCTGCGGTATCCTCGGGGCCTCATGGGTCTCCGCAAGGAAGCGCGCTGGCGCCTGGAGGTCTTCAGGCAGACGCACTGATCCGCTGCTTCCCGGTCCACGCTCGGGGGAAGCAGCGGGACAGGGCGCATCCTCAGGTGGCCGGTCCACCGGCCGGGTGCTCGCTCCTCCCGCTCCGATCCGCAGGAGGTTCGCACCATGCCCATGCCACACCAGGTCCAGATGCAGCTGATCAAGCGCCGGCTCGTCGGCAAGGACGGCAGCGCGAGGATCAAGGAGCTCCGCGCGATCCTCGAGGATCTGCCCGACTACAAGAACGGTCCCTACGCCGACATCCGCAAGTGGGTGATGGGGCAGATCGACCAGACCCGCGTCCGCTCGCGCGTGGTGCACCGAGACTCGCTCGCCGTGCGTCGTGAGGGGGTGGCGCAGGTTGCGCTGGTCGGCCCGCCCAACGTCGGCAAGTCGTCGTTGCTGCAAGCGCTCTCGGACATCCAGATCAAGACCGGCGACTACCCGTTCACGACGGTCCGGCCGGTGGCCGCCCTCACGCGGATCCGCGGGCTCCCCGTCCAGCTCGTGGAGATCCCGGGGCTGATCGCCGGCGCGACCGAGGACCGGGGCGGGGGCCGGGCGCTCCTCGGCGTCCTCCGCGGCGCGGATGCCGTCGTGTACTGCCACGACGTCACCTCGTCGACCGAACCGCTGCGCCGGGTCCGGGCCGAGGTCGCCGCGGCGGGGATCGACCTCCCGGCGCTCCTGGCCGCGACCAAGCTCGACGAGGCCGATCCGGCGGCGCTCGAGCGCCTCCGACGGGCCCTGCCCGAGCTCCCTGTGGTCGGCGTCTCGGTCCTCGACGACGCGAGCCTCCACGCGTTCCGCGACGCCGTGTGGGAGCTCACGGGTCTCCTTCGGGTGTTCACGCGCCGACCGGGCTCCGACGAGCGCGATCCGCTCGCGGTCAGGCCGGAGGCCACGGTCGCCGACGTCGCCCGTGCCCTCCACGGCGAGCTCGGTGACGCCTGCAAGGGTGCCCACGTGTGGGGAGCCTCGGCCAGGTTCGATGGCCAGCGGGTGGGTCGGGACCATCGCGTGGCCGAGGACGACCTCCTCGAGATCCTCGCGTGAGACGGCGCTCCGAGGAGCGCCGGTGGCGAGGGAGGCGGTTGACCGCGAGCCCCGGCTCGACCACCATCTTCGGGTGGCGGTCGTGGAGCACGTGCGAGCCGGCGCCGCCCTGACTTGGCTCCTGCGGTCACCCGAGCCGGCCATCCGGCGTCTCGCCCGCCGCGAGGTCCTGGGCGAGCCGGACGAGGGAGAGCCCCACGTCGGATCGGGCCCGCTGGTCCGCGGCCTCCTCCACGGACAGCAGCCGGACGGCGGGTTCGGCTGTCATCCCTACAAGAAGTGGGGCGGGGCCCATTGGCGGCTCGTCTCGCTGGTCGAGCTCGGGATCCCCGCGGGTGACACGCGAGCGGTGGCAGCGGCGGAGACGGTCCTGCGTTGGCTGTGCGGGAAGGGTCATCGTCGCGGGATCGAGACGATCGACGGCCTGACCCGCCGCTGTGCCTCGCAGGAGGGCAACGCCCTGGCCGTCTGTTGCCGCCTGGGGATGGCGCACGACGAGCGGGTCGCGCTGCTCGCGACGTCCCTGATCTCGTGGCAGTGGCCCGACGGGGGCTGGAACTGCGACCCTGGAGCCAGCGG
>JBHGAT010000237.1:0-3547 GCA_041946645.1 Candidatus Velamenicoccus archaeovorus
CCGCGGCGGCGAGCATCTCACGCAGCACCATCCGGAGGATCCCGCCGTGGCGGTAGACGTCGACCTCGGACGCGCCGTCGATCCGGACGAGCGCGTCGAACGCGGTCTCCGAGCCGTCCTCGGCCGTCGCCGTGACCCGGACCGTCTGCCTCGGCGTGAGGCCGCCCCCGAGGCCCCGGATCGCGTAGGTCTCGCGTCCGGAGAGGCCGAGCGTGGCCGCCGACTCCCCCGCCGCGAACTGCAGCGGCAGCACGCCCATCCCCACCAGGTTGCTGCGGTGGATCCGCTCGTAGCTCTCGGCCAGCACCGCGCGGATCCCCAGCAGCGACGGTCCCTTGGCGGCCCAGTCCCGCGAGGAGCCCGAGCCGTACTCCCGACCGGCGATCACCAGGAGCGGCACGCCCTCGGCCCGGTACCGCTCGGCGGCGTCGAAGACCGTGAGCTGCTCCCCGCTCGGGAGGTGGGTGGTCCAGGGGCCCTCGGTGCCGGGGGCCAGCTCGTTGCGGAGCCGGACGTTCGCGAACGTGCCCCGCATCATCACCTCGTGGTTGCCGCGCCGGGCGCCGTAGCTGTTGAAGTCGCGCTGCTGCACCCCGCGCCCGAGCAGGTACTCCCCGGCGGGTGACTCCGGCTTGATCGAGCCGGCCGGCGAGATGTGGTCGGTGGTGATCGAGTCCCCCACCTTCACCAGCACCCGGGCCCCCTCGAGGTCGCCCGGCTCGTCCGGCTCCGGCCCGAGGTCCTCGAAGAACGGCGGCTCGCGCACGTAGGTGGAGTCCGGGTCCCACCCGTACATCGCACCGGCCGGCGAGGGCAGCGAGGTCCAGTGCTCGTCCCCCTCGAAGATCCGGCCGTACTGGCGCTCGAACTGCTCGGGCGAGATCGACGCCGCGACCGCCTCGCGGACCTCCTCGGCGGTGGGCCAGACGTCCCGGAGGAAGATCGGCTCCCCGTCCGCGCCCGTGCCGAGCGGCTCGGCGGTGAGGTCCACGCCGACGTGGCCGGCCAGCGCGTACGCCACCACGAGCGGCGGCGAGGCCAGGTAGCTGGCCCGGACGAGCGGGTGGATCCGGCCCTCGAAGTTCCGGTTGCCCGAGAGCACCGCGCACACGGCCAGGTCGCCCTCCCTCACGGCCTCCTCCACGGGCTCGGGGAGCGGGCCCGAGTTGCCGATGCAGGTCGTGCACCCGAACCCGACCAGCGAGAACCCCAGCTTGTCCAGGTACGGCTGGAGCCCGGCCGCGTCGAGGTAGTCGGTCACCACGCGCGAGCCCGGTGCCAGGGACGTCTTGACCCAGGGCTTGGCGTCCAGGCCGGCCTCCACGGCCTTCTTGGCGAGGAGACCCGCCGCCACCATCACCGAGGGGTTCGAGGTGTTGGTGCAACTGGTGATGGCCGCGATCACCACGGAACCGTGCCGGACCCGGCCGTCCACGTCGGCCCCCCGGCCGTCGTCCGGGTCGACCGCGTGGTCGCGGGTCGCCGGGGACGGCTGCCCACCCTCGGCCACGAGCCGCCCGAGCTCGGTGGGCTCGGGATCGGGCTCGAGGCGGTCCCGAAAGGCCTCGACGAACGAGCTCCACACCCCCGGGAGCGGCACGCGGTCCTGGGGGCGCTTGGGTCCGGCCAGCGAGGGCTCGACCGCGGACAGGTCCAGGTCGAGCACCTCCGTGAACACCGGCTCCGGGTCCTCGTCGGTGCGGAACAGCCCCTGCTCCTTGGTGTAGCGCTCGACCAGGTCGACGCGCTCGCCCCGGCCGGTCAGGCGGAGGTAGCGGAGGGTCTCGGCGTCGACCGGCCAGTACGCGGCGGTGGCCCCGTACTCCGGGCACATGTTCGAGAGGGTGGCCCGGTCGGCCAGCTCGAGCGTGGAGCACCCGGGGCCGAAGAACTCGACGAACGACCCCACCACGCCGTGGGCCCTGAGCATCTGCGTCAGCGTGAGCACGAGGTCGGTGGCCGTCGTCCCCGCCGGCAGGGCGCCGACGACCCGGACCCCCACCACGAGCGGGGTGGGCAGGAACATCGGCTGGCCGAGCATCGCCGCCTCGGCCTCGATCCCGCCGACGCCCCAGCCCAGCACGCCCAGGCCGTTCACCATCGTCGTGTGCGAGTCGGTCCCGACCAGCGTGTCGGGGAACGCGGTGCCGTCCCGCGTGGCCACCACCTTGCCCAGGTGCTCGAGGTTGACCTGGTGGCAGATCCCCGCGCCGGGCGGGACCACCCGCACGCCATCGAACGCCTGCTGCGCCCATCGCAGCAGGGCGTACCGCTCGCCGTTGCGCCGGTACTCCCACTCGATGTTCGCCCGGTAGGCCTGGGGGCTCCGGAACAGGTCCACCTGCACCGAGTGGTCGATGATGAGGTCCACGTCGACGAGCGGGTTGACCCTGGCGGGGTCGCCCCCGGCACGGGCCATCGCGCTGCGCATGGCCGCGAGGTCGACGACGGCCGGCACGCCGGTGAAGTCCTGCATCAGCACGCGCGAGGGCATGAACGCGACGTTCGCGTCGGGCGGCGGCGGCTCGGGCCACCGGGCCAGCGCCCGAACGTCGTCGTCGCTCACGTCGCGGGTCCCGGCGCGGCGGAGCAGGTTCTCGAGCAGGATCTTCACGGTGTGGGGCAGGCGGGCGACCTCGCCCAGGCCCTGGTCCGCCAGCCAGGCCACGCGGTGGATCGCGACCGGCCCGTCGGCCGTCTCCAGCCGGCCGGTGGCCGCGGCGAGCTCACTGGTCATGGTGCGTCCTTCCGTTCGGTGGTCCGATCGTCCGAGGGCGCCGTGGCGTCCCCCGTCCCTTCATTGTGCCCGGTCGCGGTGGGCTCTGATCGCCGCCTTGTGCACGAGCCGGGCCTGCCGGCGCATCTTGGCCTCGCGCTGCCGGCGCTCCTGCGTCGGCGTCTCGGGCATCACCGGCGGGACCGGACGGGGCCGTCCCTCGTCGTCGAGCGCCACGTAGACGAGGTACGCGCTGCCCGTGTGGGCCCGCTTCCCCGTCACCACGTTCTCGGACTCGACCCGGACACCGACCTCCATCGAGGTCTCGCCGGTGTCGTTGACCGAGGCCCGCACCGTGAGCGTGTCGCCGATCCGCACCGGGGCCAGGAACGACATCGAGTCCATGGCCGCGGTGACGGCGAGCCCGCCGCAGTGCCGGATCGCCGCCAGCCCGGCCGCCGTGTCCACGAGCTTCATCACGACCCCGCCGTGCACCAGGCCCGCGATGTTGGCGTCCGTGATCTCCATCAGCTGCACGAGCGTGATCTGCGAGTATGAGACGGGCTTCGGCGTGAGGTCCCACTCGGTCATGGGCCGCACTGTACCCGACGGGTAGCATGGCCCGGATGCGCCGCCTGCTCGCCCTCGCGCTGGTCGCCCTCCTGTCGGGGGCGTGCGGCGGGGAGGCGGTGGAGGTGGCGAGCCCGAGCGCGACGGCCACCGCGCCGTCCCCGTCGGCGCCGAGCCCGTCTCCGTCGGTGTCGCAGAGCGTCGAGCCGTCTCCCACGCCCTCGGCGACCCTCCAGGTGGATGTCCCGCGCGACGCGCCGA
>JBHGAT010000238.1:0-3544 GCA_041946645.1 Candidatus Velamenicoccus archaeovorus
GGGGAAGGGGCGGGCCCGGATGCCTTCGCATCCGGGCCCTAGGGGGGCGGAATCACCTCGACGCTGCCCTGGCGTGGGCGCCACATGGCCAGGACCGGGGGCCGCTGGTCGCCGGCGCCGCGATGATCACCGTGGCGATGGCTACCCGGCCGGCCGCTCCTCCAAACACGATCGCCACCACGGGACGCGATGGCGTTCCCGGCGGCCCGGTCGTTGCTCCGAACGCGGTTCCACGCAGGAGTGGTACGGACTCCCGTTCGGATCGGGCGGGGGGGGCCATGGTGGGTCGCCTGGACGAGCTCGCGCGGGCCACGCCGGCCCGGAGGGACCGGTACGTCGACCTCCTCCGGGCGGTCTCGATCGCACCCGGCCGCGATCCGCGTTCAAGTTCCGGGCGCCCATAGCCCGATAGGACTATGGAACGGTCGGAAGGAGGGTTCCGTGGCCGCCACCCGGAGATGGTTCGCCGCGGTCGTGTGCGGGATGCTGCTCGGTGCGAGCGTCGCCACCGCCGCTTCCGCCCATCAGCAGCCCGTGACCAAGATCCGCTTCGAGCTCGATGCCCACCACGTGACGCAGGGGTCGGACGTCACCGGGACGGTGCAGGTGTGGACGAGGGACCGCGAGCACCACGAGTGGGCCGCCCTCCCCGCCGTCCAGCTCTCGCTCCGGGTGGACGGGGTCGAGGTCGGCACGCTGACGACCGGGTCCGACGGCTCGGTGGCGGTGGCCTACACGGCCGCCGACGTCGGCGACCACGTGATGAAGGTGGTGTTCGCCGGCGACGACCTGCACCGGCGGGCCCGTCGAGCCCAGGGCTTCGAGGTGGAGCCGGCACCCGAGCCGACGACCGCGCCGCCGCCCCCGCCGGTAGCGGGTGCGCCCGACCCGCCGGTGCTCGAGGCCAGCAACGGACCGGGGATGGTCTCCTTGCTCTGGAGCGTCCCGGCCGACAACGGCTCCCCGATCCTCGGCTACAACGTGTATCGGGGGATCGCGCCGGGCACGGAAACGCTGCTCGCGAGCGGCGTGACGACGACCTTCTACGACGACGGGAGCGGCACGCCGGGCACGGCGTACGTCTACGTGGTCACCGCGGTGAACGGCGTGGGGGAGGGTGCGCCGTCGAACGAGGTCTCCGGGACTCCGGCCTGATCGGCGGCCGACCGGCCACTCAGGCGGCCCGGCCGCGGGAGCGCCGGCCGCGCATGTGGTAGACGCGCGCCTCCGTGTGCCGCCAGCACGTACCGCCCTGGTTGTAGATGGACAGGACCGTGCTGCATCCGCGCTCGGCGCAGATCCGCCCGTTGCCGGCCGTCCGCTGCCGGCGCCCCCGCGGGGCGACCTGCGTACCCCGCAGGACCGGCTGTTCCTGCTCGAACGTCATGGGGCGGCGATACCCGTCGCGGGCGGGCGTCAAACCCCGACTTCGGGGTCTCAGGGCTCCGCGTCGCCGACGTGCTCGCGCAGGTAGGTCAGGACCTGCGAGAGCAGCCGCGACACGTGCATCTGCGAGATGCCCAGGGCCGCCGCGATCTCGCTCTGGGTCTGGTCCTCGAAGAACCGCAGGTACAGGATGTGGCGCTCCCGTTCGGGGAGCCGCTCGATGAAGGGGGCCACCGTGGCCCAGCCCTCCATCCGCTCCAGGCGGTCGTCGGTGGCGCCGAGCGACTCGGCCGGGGTGAGCTCGCTCTCGCCCGAGGGCTGGTCCAGGGACTCGGCGGCGTAGGCCTGGGCCGCGTCCATGGCCTCCAGCACGTCGTCCTCGGACGCGTCGATCCGCTCGGCGATCTCGTGCACGGTGGGCGAACGGCCGAGCTCCTGCCACATCTCCGGGAGCTCGCGGGTGATCCGCACGGCCATCTCCTGGAGCTGCCGGGGCACCCGGATGGACCAACCGCGATCGCGGAGGTGGCGTTTCAGCTCGCCGACGATCGTGACCGTGGCGAAGGTCGAGAACCGTACGTCGCGCGAGGGGTCGAACCGGTCGACCGCCTTCAGCAGAGCGAGGTTGGCGACCTGCTCGAGGTCCTCGAGCGGTTCCCCCCGCCCCACGAACTTGCGCGCCAGGTACGAAGCGAGCGGGCGATTGCGGATCACGAGCTCCTCCCGCGCGCCCGGATCGTCCGGGAGCCGCGCGAACAGCGCTTCGTCGGTCGTCCCCGAGCGGTCGCTCACGGTGGGCTGGTCGCTCCGACCGCGCGCTTGCGGATGCGGATGCTCGGTCCGTCCGCCCCCCGATCCACGGCGACCTCGTCCGTCAGTCCCTCGAGGACCTGCCACGCGAGCGATCGCTCCATGCCGTCGGGCGGCCACGCGGCGTCCGTCGCGTCCGTGGTGACCTCGACCAGGACGCCGTCGTCCGCGGCGCCGATCCGAAGGATCAGGGTGGCTCCTCCCAGGTGGAGCAGCTGCGCGCCGGCCTCGTCGACGGCGATCCGGAGGTCCTCGATCGCGTCCACCGTGAGGTCGTGCCGAGCGCCCGCCGCCGCGGCGACGGTCCGGAGCAGCCGCACGTACTCCGCGCGAGCGGGGACGGAGACCTCGACGGCGTCGGTGACGGATCCGTGCACGAGCAGACCTATACTAGCCAGGCCGTGGAAGTCGACGGACCAGGGAGGACGCCATCGATCTTCGGCTGGAGAGTCGACGGATGGATCCGTGGACCGTCCTCGACGTGATGGGCGAGGTCGACCTGTTCACGGCGTCCGCCTTGCGTGAACGGATCGTCGGGCTGATCGAGGCGGGCAACCGGCAGCTCCTGGTCAACCTGGCCGAGGTCGGGTTCATGGACTCCAGCGGGCTGGGCGTGCTGGTCGCCGGTCTCAAGCGGGTCCGTGAGGCCGGCGGGGACATGGCCCTGGTCTGTCGCGAGGGGCCGACGCAGAAGGTGCTCGCCATCACGGGGCTCGACCGCGTCTTCGCGATCTACGGCTCGGTGGACGACGCCGGCGGCTCGTGAGCGGCTCCGCCTTCGCCCTGCACATCCCCGCGACCGCCGATCACGTCGGCACCGCCCGCTCGTTCGCCGTCGCCCTCCTGCGGGAGCTCGGGGCGTCGCAGGAGCGGGTGCTCGACGCCAAGCTGGCCGTCTCCGAGGCATGCAGCGACGCCGTGCTCGCCCTCGGGGGAGCCGGTCGGATCGCGTTGCGGGCCACCGTGGGGGACGGGCGGCTCCAGCTCGAGATCGACGCCCCGGGCCGCACCGAGCCCTCGGGGATCGCCGACACGGAGATCGGGGACCAGATCGGACGTGTGGCGCTGATCCGCTCGCTCTTCCCGGATGCCGAGGTCGTCGCGGAGGCGACGGGAGCGATCCTCCGCTTCTCCATCCCGCTCGATTGAGCGTCCACCCTCTCCTCCCTCGCTGAACCCTCGAGCCCGCCGCGACCGAGCCAGGCCCGGGCCGTTTGCCCTGCCCGGCGGGGGGTATGACGGGGGGACCGGAAGAAGGGAGAGCCCGATGGGCGATCGCATGGACGAGGCGAAGGGACGCGTCAAGGAAGCGGCCGGCGACCTCACGGACGACGACGAGCTGCGCCGG
>JBHGAT010000239.1:0-3537 GCA_041946645.1 Candidatus Velamenicoccus archaeovorus
CGCTCGTAGATCTCGTCGGTGAGCACGATCGCGTCGTGTCGGACGCAGAGCTCGGCGATCGTCTCGAGCTCGGCCCGCGTGAACACCTTGCCGGTGGGGTTGTTCGGCGTGTTCACCACGATGGCCCGGGTCCGCTCGCCGAACGCCGCCGCCAGCTCGTCGGGGTCGAACGTCCACTCCGGCGGCGACAGCCGCACGTACCGCGGCACCGCCCCGGCGATGATCGCGTCGGGCCCGTAATTCTCGTAGAACGGCTCGAACAGGATCACCTCGTCGCCGGGGTCGAGGACGCCGAGCATCGAGGCGATCATCGCCTCGGTCGAGCCGCAGGTGACGCAGATCATCGTCTCGGGGTCGACCTCCATGCCGTACTCGCGGCGGTACTTCGCGGCGATGGCCTCGAGGAACGCGAACGACCCCCACGTGATCGGGTACTGGTTGATGTCGGCGGCGATGGCCTCGCGCGCCGCCTCCTTCAGCTCCATGGGTGCGGCGAAGTCCGGGAACCCCTGCGACAGGTTGATCGCGTCGTGCGCGATGGCGAGGCGCGTCATCTCGCGGATCACCGACTCGGTGAACGAGCTCGCCTTGGTCGAACGACGCAGCGCGGTCATGGCGCCGGATGATACCCGCTACAGGTCCGAGCGCAGGTCCCAGAGCTCGGGGAAGAAGCGCTTGCCGAGCGTGGTGCGCAGGTACCCCACGCCGCTCGAGCCGCCGGTGCCGCGCTTGCCGCCGATCTCGCGCTCGACCATCAGCACGTGGTGGTGGCGCCAGATCGCCACGGCCTCGTCGTGGTCGAGCAGGCCCTCCGATACCGCGAACAACGGTGCGAACCCCGGCTCGCGAGCCATCCGGAGCAGGCTCGCCCGGCGTGCCTCCTCGTCGCCCTCCGGCATCGGCAGCCCCTTGCCCTCGAGCAGGCCGCGGAAGCCGTCCCACAGCGTCGGCTCCGAAAGCCGGCGCTCCATCCGCGCACGCTCCTCGGGCGAGGCGGCCAGGTCGTCGAGGTACCGGGGGTCCTTCAACCCGCTCAGGAACTCCAGCTCGCGGAACTGCGCCGACTGGAAGCCCGACGCCGGCGCGAGCAGCGCCCGGAACTCGAGGAAGTCCTGCGGGGTCATCGTCTGGAGCACCTCGATGTGCTCGATCAGCACGCGCTCGATCGCGTGCACGCGCGTCAGGTAGTGGCGAGCGGGCTCCGGCGCGCCCTCGAGCATCCGGTCCCGCACCGTCTCGAGCTCGAACAGCAGCTGCTTGAACCACAGCTCGTACGCCTGGTGCACCACGATGAACAGCAGCTCGTCGTGCACCGGCGGGTCCGAGCGGAGCTGCTGGAGCGACAGCAGCTCGGGCACCTTGAGGTAGCCGCCGTAGGTGAGCAGGCCCTGTTGCGCCTCCTCGGTCCCCTCGGTGAGGCGGCCCATCCGGCGCACCCGGCCCTGCGGCTCCCCCTCCTCCATCGCGACCTCAGCCCGCCAGCACGCGGGAGAGCTCCTCCAAGCTCTCCAGGTTGTGGCCGGGAACGAACACGTCGATCGAGGGCAGCGCGGCGGCCATCCCGCGCGCGAGCGGCTCGTAGCGCGGGCTGCCCTTCAGCGGGTTCACCCACACCACGCGGTGCGCGAGACGGCGGAGGCGAGCCATCTGCGTCCGGAGCAGCTCGGCGTCGCCGCGCTCGAGCCCGTCGGAGCAGATCACGGCGACCGAGCCCCGGAGCGCGGTCCGCTGGCTCCACTCGTCGAGCATCGCCTTGAGCGAGGCGCCGATCCGCGTCCCGCCCTCCCAGTCGGCGACCAGCCGGGCCACCTCGCGCAGCGCGCGGTCCGGGTCCTTGGTCCGCAGCGTCCGCGTCACCCGGGTGAGCCGGGTCCCGAAGCAGAACACCTCGACCGTCCGGCCGGCCGCCATCGCGGCGAACGCGAACTGCAGCAACGCCCGCGCGTAGGGCCCCATCGAGCCCGAGATGTCGAGCACCAGGACCAGCGGGCGGGCCCGGCGGCCGCGCTCGCGCCAGGCCCGGTGGAACGGCTCGCCCTGCGTGCGGAGCGACCGCCGGAGCGTGCCCTTGAGGTCGAAGCTCCGCCCGCTCGGGGCCGCCCGCAGCCGGCGCGTGCGCCGCACCGGTACCGCCACGGCGATCCGCCTGATCATCGTGGCGACGCGCTCGCGCTCCTCGTCGGTGAGCTCGGCGAACGACTTCTCGCGGAGGATCTCCACGGCGCTCGCGACCAGGCGGACGGCGGCCTCGCCCTCGGGCACCTCCTCCTCCGCGGCGCCCCGCCACTCGGCGGCGAGCGCGGGGCCCTCGACCTCGGGCACCTCGCCCTCGGGCTCGGGCTCCCCGACCTCGGGCGGTCCGGGCGCCGGCAGGTCGAGCTCCATCCGGAGGCCCTCGCCGAAGTACGCCTCGAACGCGGCGTCGAACGTCTCCAGGTCCTCGGGCCGCGCCACGAGCGAGGCCCGTCCGGCCCAGTACAGGTCGTCGCGGTCGATCGGCGACAGCGCGGCGATGGCGCGGCAGAACGTCACGATCCGGCCGGTGCCCACGGGGAGCCCGCGGCGGCGGAGCTCGCGCCCGAACCCGGTCAGGCGGCCGAGGGCCTCGGTCCCGACCTCAGGCGTCGCCATCGCCGACCACCTCGGCGATCCGCGACGTGGCGAGCTCCTGGTCCTCGTGGTCCTTGAGAACCGTCCCGAGGGTCGCCCGGGCGGTCTCCTCGTCCAGCCGCTCGACGCCGAGGAACGACACCGCGTGGGCCCAGTCGATCGTCTCGGCCACGCCGGGACGCTTGGCGATGTCGAACGAGCGGAGCCGCATCACCGCGGTCGCGACGTCGCGGGCGAGCGCGTCCGACACCTCGGGGGCGCGGGCCCGCACGATCTCGATCTCGCGCTCCAGCGCGGGGTGGTCGATCCAGTGGTAGAGGCACCGGCGCTTGAGCGCGTCGTGGAGCTCGCGCGTGCGGTTGGAGGTGACCACCACGACCGGCGGCTCGCCGGCGGCGATCGGCCCGATCTCGGGGATCGTCACGGCGAACTCGGACAGCACCTCCAGCAGGAAGGCCTCGAACTCGTCGTCGGCCCGGTCCAGCTCGTCGACCAGCAGGACCGCCCGCGAGCCCGCCCGGATCGCGGCCAGGAGGGGGCGCTCGACCAGGTACTCCGGTCCGAACAGGTCCTCCACGTGCGCCTCGGCGGTGACGTCCTGCATGGCCCGGACCGCGATCAGCTGCCGCGAGTAGTTCCACTCGTACAGCGCCTGCGAGGCGTCGATGCCCTCGTAGCACTGGAGCCGGATCAGCTGGCGGTCGAGCAGCTCGGCGAGCACCTTGGCCACCTCGGTCTTGCCGACGCCGGCCTCGCCCTCGAGCAGCAGCGGCTTGTCGAGCGAGACCGCCAGGTAGATCGCGGTGGCCAGGCCCCGGTCGGCCAGGTAGCGCCGGCTCTGCAGCGCGGTCTGCAGCTCCTCGACGCTCGCGAAGGGGAACGTGCCCATGCGGCCCAGCGTACCGGGTCGAACGGGACGGCGTTCGG
>JBHGAT010000024.1:0-12972 GCA_041946645.1 Candidatus Velamenicoccus archaeovorus
AGGCGAGCCGGGCGGGGAACGCGGACGAGCCGAGCGAGGAGTGAGCGGGATGGACGTGACGGAACTGCTCCGGTACACGGTGGAGATGGGCTCGAGCGACCTCCACCTGAAGGCCGGCAACGTGCCGTTCATCCGCGTGGACGGCGAGCTCAAGCCGGGCAGCTTCCCCGCGCTCTCGCCCGCCGACACCGAGGCCATGGCGCAGGTCCTCATGCCCGAGCACAAGGCCCGCGAGTTCGCCGCCACCAACGAGGCCGACTTCGGCTACACGCTGGCCGGGGTGGGGCGGTTCCGCGTGAACGTCTACCGGCAGCGGGGCACCGTGGGACTCGCGATCCGCCGGGTCCGCTCCGAGGTCCCCACGTTCCAGGAGCTCCTCCTGCCGCCGGTGATCGAGCAGCTCGCCGACGGCTCGCGGGGCCTGGTCCTGCTGACCGGGCCGACCGGCACGGGCAAGACCACCACGATCGCCTCGATGATCGGCCACATCAACCGGAGCCGCCGGGCCCACGTCGTGACCGTCGAGGACCCCATCGAGGTCGTCCACGAGGACGACCTGTCGATCATCGAGCAGCGCGAGATCGGGCTCGACACCGAGTCGTACGCAGCGGCCCTCCGGCACGTGATCCGGCAGGACCCCGACGTGATCTTCATCGGCGAGATCCGCGACCCCGAGTCCGCCCTCTCGGGGATCCAGGCGGCCGAGACGGGCCACCTGGTGATCTCGACGATGCACACGATCGATGCCACCGAAACGATCAACCGCCTGCTGGACCTGTTCCCCCCGCAGCAGCAGCGCGAGGTGCGCTCGTCGTTCGCCGGCGCGCTGAAGGGGATCGTCTGCCAGCGCCTGGTGCCGAGGGCCGACGGCAAGGGGCGGGTGCCGGCGGTCGAGGTCCTGGTGGCCACGGGACGCGTGTACGACCGCATCATCGACCCCGAGGCCACGATCGACATCCACGACATCATCGCGGAGGGCGAGTACTACGGGATGCAGACGTTCGACCAGGCCCTGGTCAAGCTGGTCAAGGACGGGCTGGTGACCGAGGAGGACGCCCGCCGCTTCTCGAGCAACCCGCACGACTTCAACCTCGCGCTGCGCGGCGTGATGACGCGCGGCACGCCGCAGCTCACCTGACCGGCTCGGGCTCGCCGGCGGCCCGCCGGGCGGCGCGCTCGAAGGGGTGACGCCGGTACCCGAACCCGATCGCCAGCGCCAGGTACGCGGGGAGGAACAGCGGCCCCCACGCCATGTACTGGCGGACGTGGTGCGACTCGTGCGCCAGGAGCGTGCCTCGCACGGGCTCGGCCGACAGGACGACGAACCCGACCGTCATCGCTCCCCGGCGGATCCTCGGGAGGAGCCACGTGACGCCCCGGGGGGCCCGGTCGAAGATCAGCAGGCCGGCGTCCAGCCGGGGGCGCTGGAAGGTCAGCGCACCGAGCGCCAGGCCGAGGACCGTGTTCGGCAAGGTCCACACGAAGCCGAGCACGCGCAGCACGCGCCGACGCTACCGCAGGGCCCCGGGGGGTGCGGGGTATCCTGACCGGGTCATGGCCGGTCCCTCGCCTCCCGAGCCGGGGGCGCGCCTGGAGGTCCCTCCCCTCGCCACCGAGCTCGGCGAGCGGTTCCGCCTGGCCGGCCGCGAGCTCTACCTGGTCGGCGGCGTCGTCCGCGACCTGCTCATGGGCCGGGTCCGCGAGGGCGCCGACCTCGACCTGGCCACGGACGCCACACCGGCGGAGACCACCAGGATCCTCCGGGGGTGGGCCGACCGGCAGTACCTGGTGGGGGTGCGGTTCGGCACCGTGGGGGCCCGCAAGGACGGGGCGACCTTCGAGATCACCACGTTCCGGGAGGAGGTCTACCACCAGGAGCACCGCAAGCCCTCGGTGACGTTCGCCAAGGACCTGCACACCGACCTGTCGCGGCGGGACTTCACGATCAACGCGATGGCGGTGGGGCTGCCCGACGGCATGTTCGTGGACCCGTTCGGGGGCGTCCGAGCGCTCGCGGCCAAGCGGCTCGACACGCCGCTCGAGCCGGAGACGGCATTCTCGGACGACCCGCTTCGGATGCTGCGCGCGGCCCGGTTCGTCTCTCAGCTCGAGGTGACGCCGGCACCCCGCGTGGTCCAGGGGATCCGCGACATGCGCGAGCGCCTGTCCATCGTCTCCGCCGAGCGGATCTCCGAGGAGCTGTCCAAGCTGCTGCTCGGCGCCCGGCCCTCGGCCGGCCTGGACCTGATCGTGCGCACGGGGCTGGCCGAGCGGTTCCTGCCGGAGCTCCCGGCGCTGCGGCTCGAGCAGGACCCCGTGCACAAGCACAAGGACGTCCTGCACCACACCTACGCGGTGGTCGAGCGGTGCGAGCCCGACCTGGTGCTCCGCCTCGCGGCGCTGCTGCACGACGTCGGCAAGCCCCAGACGCGCCAGATCACGCCGGAGGGCGTGACGTTCCACCACCACGAGGTGGTCGGGGCGCGCATGGCGCGCGAGCGCCTGCAGGCGCTGCGGTACCCGACCGCCGTGGTGGAGGACGTCACCCGGCTGGTCGAGATGCACCTGCGCTTCCACGGCTACGCCGAGTGGACCGACAGCGCGGTGCGACGCTACGTGCGCGAGGCCGGTCCCTTGCTCGACCGGCTGAACCAGCTCACGCGCGCGGACTGCACCACGCGCAACCCCTTCCGGGCCAAGCGTCTGGCCGCGCTGCAGGACGACCTCGAGGACCGGATCGCGCGCCTGGCCGAGGAGGAGAACCTGGAGGCGTTGCGCCCGCCGCTCGACGGCAACGAGGTGATGGCGCACCTGCGGATCGGCCCCGGTCCGGTGGTTGGGGAGGCGTTGGCCCACCTGCTGGAGCAGCGCCTCGAGCGCGGTCCGATCGATCGCGACGAGGCGTACCGGCTCCTGGACGAGTGGGCCCGCGAGCGCGGGCTCGGGACCGGGTAGCGCGGAGCCGTCCCACCGCGGGACGGTCGGCCCCGCCGCCCGACCGGGGGCGGCTACGCTGAGCCGGATGGACGTGGACGTGCAGGACGCGTCCCGGGGCCTCACCGAGGCGGAGGTCCGCGACCGGGTCGCCCGGGGGCTGGTCAACGACGTCCCGGCGGCGCCGAGCCGAACGGTCGGGCAGATCCTCCGGGCGAACGTGCTCACCCGGTTCAACGCGCTCCTGGGGACGCTGTTCGTCGTGATCGTGATCGTCGGGCCGTACCAGGATGCGCTGTTCGGCCTCGTGCTGGTGGCCAACGCGCTGATCGGCATCCTCCAGGAGCTCCGGGCCAAGCGGACGCTCGACCGGCTCGCCGTCCTCACCGCGCCGAGGGCCCGGGTGGTCCGGGACGGGACGGTCCGAGAGCTCGCGGTCCGCGACGTGGTGCTCGACGACGTGCTCGAGCTCCGACCGGGGGACCAGGTGGTGGTGGACGGCAAGGTCCTGGACGGCGCGTCTCTGGAGGTGGACGAGTCGCTTCTGTCCGGGGAGTCCGAGCCGGTCCTCAAGCACCCGGACGACGAGGTCCTCTCGGGGAGCTTCGTCGCCTCCGGCGGGGGTCGGTACCGGGCCGTCCGGGTGGGCCGCGACGCGTACGCCGCTCGGCTGGCCGAGGAGGCGCGCCGGTTCACGCTCACCGGCTCCGAGCTCCGGGCGGGGATCGACCGGATCCTGCGGATCGTCACGTGGCTGATCGTGCCGACCGGTGTCCTCCTGCTGATCAGCCAGCTCCGGTCGAACGCGTCGGTCCGGCAGGCGCTCCGCGGGACCGTCGCCGGGACCGTGGCCATGGTCCCCGAGGGCCTGGTGCTCCTCACGAGCGTGGCGTTCGCGGTGGGGGTGGTGCGCCTGGCCCGCCGGCGCGTGCTGGCCCAGGAGCTGTCGGCGGTGGAGGTCCTGGCCCGGGTGGACCTGCTGTGCATCGACAAGACCGGCACGCTCACCGAGGGGCGGCTGGCCGTGGAGGAGGTCCGGCCGCTGGGCGTGGGGTCGCCCGGAGGAGGGCGGATCGGCGAGCTCGAGCTCGCGCTGGCCTCCCTGGCCCGGGCCGACCCGAACCCCAACGCCACGCTCCTGGCGGTCGGCGAGCGCTTCCCGGCTGCGGCGGATGCCGCCTGGACGCCGGAGCGGACCTTCCCGTTCTCCTCGGCGAGGAAGTGGAGCGGCGCGTCGTTCGGACCGCGGGGGAGCTGGGTCCTGGGCGCCCCGGAGGTCCTCCTGCCGCCGGACCATCCCGCCGTGACCGCGGCGCTCGAACGGGCCGAGGCGGGCTGGCGCGTGCTCCTGGTGGCGCGGAGCCCGCAGCCGCTCGACGCGGAGGCGCTCCCGGCTCCGCTCGATCCGGTCGCGCTGGTGGTCCTGGGCGACCGGGTTCGGGAGGACGCGGCCGAGACCCTCCGCTACTTCGCGCGGCAGGGGGTGGGGGTCAAGGTGATCTCGGGCGACCACCCCCGCACGGTGGCCGCGATCGCCGCCGGGCTGGGGTTCTCGGGCTCGTCGAGCGCCGTCGATGCTCGAGAGCTCCCGGAGGATCCGGCGGCGCTGGCCGACGCGCTCGAGGAGCACGAGATCTTCGGCCGCGTCACCCCGCAGCAGAAGCGGGCCATGGTGCTCGCGCTGCGGGCACGCGGCCACGTGGTCGCGATGACCGGCGACGGCGTGAACGACGCCCTGGCCCTGAAGGACGCGGACATCGGGGTCGCGATGGGCTCGGGCAGCGATGCCACGCGCGCCGTCGCGCAGCTCGTGCTCCTGGACTCGACGTTCGACGCGCTGCCGTCGGTCGTGAACGAGGGCCGTCGGGTCCTCGGCAACATCGAGCGCACCTCGCACCTGTACGTGACCAAAACCGTGTACGCCACGCTGCTGGCGATCGGCGTCGGCGTGGTCGGTCTCCCCTTCCCGTTCCTGCCGCGGCACCTCACGCTGATCGGCGCCCTCACGATCGGGATCCCCTCGTTCTTCCTGGCCCTGGCCCCGAGCGCGGAGCGGGCCCGTCCCGGGTTCCTCGGGCGGGTGCTGCGGTTCACCGTCCCGGCCGGGACCCTCGCGGCCGTGGCCACGTTCCTGGGGTACCGGCTGGCCATCGACGAGTCGGGGGTGACCCTGGGCCAGGCCCGCACGGCGGCGACGATGGTGCTGTGCTGGATCGGGTTCCTGATCCTGTCGATGATCGCCGCGCCCCTGACCCGGCCCCGGCTGCTGCTGGTGTGGGCGATGCCGGCGGCCTTCCTGGCCGCGATGGCCCTCCCCCAGGCGCGAGGGTTCTTCGCCCTGTACCCGCCGAAGGCCGTCGTGTGGTTGGCCGCGTTCGGGATCGCGGGGTTGGTGTGGACCCTGGCCAGGCTGTTCCTGCCCGCGGACCGGCCCGTCGGTCCGGGGGTTCGGCGCGGTGGGTCAGCCGAGCCCCCCGAGGTCTGACGGGGGCCACACGATCACGAAGGCCCGTCCGATCACGTCGTCCTCGGGGACCTGACCGAGGCTGAACCGCGAGTCGGCGGAGTTCCCCCGGTTGTCGCCCATCACGAACAGGTGGCCCGGCCGCACGGTCACGGGACCGAAGTCCTGCATCGCCGCCTCGGCCGCGGGCGTGAGGTAGGGCTCCGAGAGCGGCGTGCCGTTGACGGAGACGGTGTGATCGCGGATCTCGACCGTGTCGCCGGGGACCCCGATCACCCGCTTGATCAGGTCCTCGTCCTCCGGCTGCGCCACGCCGAGCCCCTCCCCCAGCCAATGGACCAGCCCCTCGAACCAGTTCCGATCGGTGGGGAGGGCCTGGGGGTTGGCGAACACCACCACGTCGCCCCGGTGGATGTCGCCCAAGCGGTACGCGAGCTTGTTCACGAGCACGCGGTCGCCCGGCATCAGCGTGGGCTCCATCGACGCCGAGGGGATGTAGAAGGCCTGGACCAGGAACGTCTTGATGAGGATCGCCACCACCAGCGCGATCAGCACCAGGACCGGCACCTCCCGCAGGAAGGATCCGCCGCGCTCCTTCTCCTCGCGCGGGGCGGGACGCTCGGGCGCGTCGGCCGAGCCCCCTCCCGCCCCGGCGGTGACCGTCGGCGCGGGCTCCGTCCGGGTCGTCGGCGGGACGGAGGTGGGGACCGGGTCCTGCGACGGCGAGGGGGCGGGGGTCGGTGCCGGGTCCGGGGTGCGAGCCTCGGACGGGTCCTCGTCGGCGGTCGGCATGCGGCCCAGCGTACCGCCTGCCGTGGGTGACAGCCCGACGGCCGGGGCGCCGCGTCGCGTTCGGGCGCTACGCCTCCACCACGCGTACCTCGACCGCCTTGAACGAGGCCCACACCATCGTGCCCGCGCGCAGCCCGAGCCGATCGACCGAGCCCAGGGTCACCTCGGCCACGACGGGCGGCGCCGTCGCGATCCGCACCCGGGCCCGGTCCCCCTCGACGGCCACGGACGTGACGGGACCGTGGAGCACGTTGCGGGCCGAGCCTGCCGGTGGCTCCAGGGCCACCGTCACGTCGGCCGGCCGGAGGAGCCCGAGCACGTCGTCGCCGCGGTCGAAGCCCTCGGGCCAGAGCACCACCACGTCCCCCTCGCCGGTCTCGATGCGTCCGGCCCCTCCCTCCATCGGGAGGAGGCGTCCGGGGAACGCGTTGACCCCGACCAGCTCGGCCGCGTAGCGGGACCTCGGGGCGTCGCGGATCTCCCGGGGTGTCCCGATCTGGGTGACCCGGCCCTCCTCGAGCAGCACCAGCCGGTGCGCGAGGGTCGACGCCTCGATCGGGTCGTGCGTGACCAGCAGGCGGATGCCCGGGAACCGGTCGAGCTCCTCGCGGATCAGCTCGCGCGTGCGGACCCGGCTCCCCACGTCGAGGGCCGAGAGCGGCTCGTCGAGCAGGAGCAGCGCCGGCTCGCCCACCAGCGCCCGGGCCAGCGCCACGCGCTGAGCTTCCCCTCCCGACAGGTCCCGGGGGCGCGCCCCGGCCCGATCCGCCAGGCCGAGCCGCTCGAGCAGGGCGACGGCCCGGGACCGAGCCTCGGGCCGGGGCACGCTCCGGGCCCGGAGGGGGAAGGCCACGTTCTCGACGGCCGACAGGTGGGGGAACAGCAGCAGGTCCTGGAACACGACCCCGATCGGCCGGCCCTCGGGCGGGACCCCCGGCGCGCCGCCACCGGCGAGCACGGCCCCGCCCAGCACGATCGTCCCGGCGGCCGGGGGCAGCAGCCCGGCGATGCACGAAACGAGCGTCGACTTGCCCGAACCGTTCGGCCCCAGGAGCGCGACGGTCTCCCCGGCCGACGCCTCGAACGCGGCCCGCACCTCGAACGCGCCGCGGCGGGCCGCGACGTCGACGCGCAGGGTCGTGGGGCGCGCCGGCGCGTCCACGCTCATCGCAGGAACCGCCCCCGCAGCGCGAGGATCACGGCGAGCGCGAGCGCGATCAGCAGCATCGAGAGCGCGAACGCGGCGTCCGGGTCGCTCTGGAGCCGCTCGAAGACCGCGAGCGGCAGCGTCTGGGTCCGCCCCCGGAGGTTCCCGGCGAACGTGATCGTGGCCCCGAACTCGCCGAGGGCGCGGGCCCACGCGAGCACGGCGGCCGCCGCGATCTGCGGCCCCAGCAACGGCAGCGTTACCCGTCGCACCACGTACCAGCGCGAGGCGCCGAGGGTCGCGGCCGCGTCCTCGAGCCGCGCGTCGAGCCCGCGCAGCCCCGCCTCCAGGGCGAGCACCGCCAGCGGGAACGACACGAACGTCGCGGCCAGCACCGCCGCGGTGGTCGTGAACGTGAGCTGGATGCCGAGCGCGTCGTACAGCCAGGAGCCCACGAGCCCCCGGCGCCCGAACGCGGCCAGGAGCCCCACCCCGGCGACCACCGGCGGCATCACGAGCGGCAGCACGACGACCGCCCGCACGAACGTCTTGCCCCGGAACGACCCGCGGGCCAGGGCCCACGCCAGGGGGAAGCCCACGACGATGGCGATCGCCGCGGAGGTCGTGGCCACGACCAGCGAAAGCCGCAGCGCGACCAGCGACGTCTCCCCGCCGAGCACGTCGACGATCCGGGCCCACGGGGTGCGGACCGCCAGCCCGAGCACGGGCAGGCCGACGAGCAGGACCCCGACCACCGATAAGGCGACGAACGCGGCCGGCGTTCGACCCCTACGAGGGCGGAGGGAGGAACCCGTAGCGGGCGAGGATCCGCTGCCCGTCGCCGAGGACGTCGTCGACGAACCGTTGCGCGAGGTCGGCCTCCTTGGACCCGGTCACCACCGCGATCGGATAGGTGGCGATCACGTTCACGTCATGGGGGATCTGGATCGTCGTGACCCGATCGGCCACGTCGGGGGTGACGTCGGTGACGTAGACGATGCCGGCATCGGCATCGCCCGACAGCACCTTGGTCAGGACGCCCTTCACGTCCTCCTCGTTGGAGACGACGTTGGCGAGCGCCGCGTCGGCGATCCCGGCGCGGTCGAACAGCTGCCGGGCGTAGTCGCCGGCCGGCACGCCCTGGGCCGCCAGGACCAGCTTCACGCCTGGCTCCGCGAGGTCGGCGAGCCCCGAGATGCCGGCCGGGTCGCCCTCCGGCACGATGATGGCCAGCTCGTTCCGGGCGAAGTCGTGCCGGTCCGTGACGCCCGGGCCCTCGCGCTCCACGGCGTCCATCCACGTGGGGCTGGCCGAGGCGAAGACGTCGACCGGAGCGCCTTCCTCGATCTGACCGGCGAGCCCGTCGGAGGGGCCGAAGTTGAAGGTGACCGACACGCCCGGGTGCTGCCGTTCGAAGGCCCGGCCGATCTCGGTGAAGGCGTCGGTGAGCGAGGCCGCCGCCGACACGAGGAGATCCCGGTGGCTCGTGCCGCCGGCCGCGCTCGTGCCGCCGGCCCCGGTCGCGCCGCCGCATGCCGAGACGGCGAACGCCACCGCCACCGCGACGAACGATCCACGCTTCACCCGTCGAGCTCGATCATCAGGTTGGTCGCCTTGACCGTCGCCACCGCGTGCATCCCCGGCTGGAGGCCCATCTCGTCGACCGCCTCGCGGGTCACCAGGGCCAGCAGGCGGTAGGGCCCGGCCATGAGCTCGACCGTCGCGGCCACCCCGTCACGCTTCACCTCGGTGACCACGCCGGGGAGGCGGTTGCGCACGCTCTCGGCCGTGACCCGGGGACGCCGCCGGCGCTCCGCGAGCAGCCGGGCCACCTCGTCCGCGGGGACCAGCCGCTGCCCGCCCGAGGTGCGCGCGGTGCGCAGCGTCCCCTCGCGCTCCCACCGCCGGAGGGTCTCGACGCGCACGCCGAGCATCTCGGCCGCCTCACCGATCCGGTAGGCCTCCGCCATGGTGCCCAAGTCTACAGCTTTGAAGGCTCTGAGCACCAGGGAAACCTGGATGTAGCTGGGCCGATCGCCCGTCAGACCGCGAAGCGTACGTGCAGCACGTCGCCCTCGCGCACCACGTAGTCCTTGCCCTCGACCCGGACCAGGCCCTGCTCCTTGGCGGCGTGCATGCTGCCGGCCGCCACCAGGTCCTCGTAGGCGACGACCTCGGCCCGGATGAACCCCCGCTCCAGGTCCGAGTGGATCACCCCGGCCGCCTCGGGCGCGTGGGCGCCGCTGCGGACCTCCCAGGCCCGTGTCTCGTCCTCGCCGGTGGTGAGGAACGTGATCAGGTCGAGGGCTCGATAGCCGGCCGCGATCACGCGTTCGAGGCCGGGCTCGTGCACGCCGAACTCGTCCAGCAGCGCCCGCGCCTCGTCGAGGTCCATCTCGGCGGTCTCGGCCTCGATCGACGCGTACACGCCCACGGTGCCCTCGGGGAGCCCGGCCGGCACCTCGGTCCCTTCCTCCAGGTTGGCGACGACCACCCACGGCTTCAGCGTGAGCGGGGCGATGGCCCGGAGCTCCCGGCGGTCCTCCTCGGACAGGCCGGCGTCGCGGAGCAGGGTCTCGGCCGACAGCGCCTCGTGGGCCTTGCGGAGAGCTTCGACGTCCTCCGAGGGCTTGCCTCGGGTCCGCTTCTCGGCCCGGCGCAGGGCCGACTCGACCACGGCGGCGTCGGCCAGGAGCAGGTCGGCGGCGACCTCGGCGAGCTCGGCCCCGGGGTCGGCGTCCGGGCCGAAGCACCGGAGCACCAGGCACAGGGCATCGGTCTCGCGGAGCTTGGCGATGCCCTGGGCCGACGAGGTGCCGCCCGGGATGTCCACGAACCGGACCTGCGCGTGGACCCGCTTGCGGGAGCGTTCCATCTGGGCCAGGACCTCGACCCGTGGATCGGGGACGGCCACGACCGCCTGGTTGGCCTGGCCGCCGTGGGACCCGGTGCGCGTCAGCGCCGTGAACAGCGTCGACCTGCCGCTGTAGGGGACCCCGACCAGGCCGATGTCCTTCACGCGGCCGAGCCTAGCAGCCGGTCCCGGCCGCCCCGGAGGTCCGCCGGACGCATCGAGGGCGGGGCCGGAGCCCCGCCCTCGCGGAGGATGGCCGCCCCGCTCGGCCTAAGCGGACTTGGTCTCCCAGAAGACCTTGGAGATCTCGTCGATCGCGTCGAGCAGCTCCTGCCCCTGCGCGGGGTCCTGCGACTTCTTGGCCAGGCCGGCGGCCTTGGTGGCCTTCCAGAAGGACTCGTGGAGCTGCGGGTACTTCTCCAGGTGCTCGGGCTTGAAGTAGTCGGTCCAGAGCACCCACAGGTGATGCTTGACCAGGTCCGCGCGCTCCTCCTTGATCGCGAGGCAGCGGGCCTTGTAGTCCTCGACGGTCTCCCCGGCGGTCTTGAACTTCTCGGCGTCCTGGTAGCGCGTCTGGATCGCCTTGACCGACTCCGCCTCGATCCGGGCCTGGGCCGGATCGTAGACGCCGCACGGCAGGTCGCAGTGGGCGTGGACGGTTCGCCGCGGCCTGAGGAATGCTTCGAGCATGGACATGCCGCCTCCTTCTGACGACTCCGTGGACACCTTCGAAACCTATCACCGTGGTCGGAGTTGGCGCGATGCGGCGGCGGCGGCGGTCGTGGCCATGGGTCTCGCCTACAGCGTCTTGCGGTGGAGGCCGTTCCGCGTGGAGATCCGGGGCTCCAGCATGGCCCCGGCGCTCGAGGCGGGCGACTGGGCCCTGGCCGTGCGGCGGCGGCGGATCCGCCGCGGCGACGTGGTGGTGTTCGCCCACCCCGAGCGGCCCGGGCTCGAGCTCGTGAAGCGCGTGGTGGCGCTGCCGGGCGAGCTCGCGCCCGACGGTGGGATCCTCGAGGCCGACCGGTACTGGGTGGAGGGCGACCGTGCCGAGGGCTCGACCGACAGCCGGCGGTTCGGCCCGGTGGCGCGGGGGGCGATCGCGGCCACGGTGCGGCTGGTCTACTGGCCGCCGTCGCGGCGCCGGCTGCTCTGAGGGCTGCTTGCCGTGTTTCCGACCGCGGAGGTACGATTTGCACCTGCGATGATCAGGACACGGTGCCGCGGGCTCGTGGGGGCGATGATCCCCTGCCGGTGCTGCTGTCCCGGGGTGCCCGGCGCCGGCCGCTGAGCCCGCGTCCGCGGCACCGCACCCGTCCCGCCGCTCGCGCCCGTTCCCGTCTCCCGGAGGTCACGCCATGAACGCCGTCACCACCACCGTCGACGCCCGGGGCCAGTCGTGCCCGGGGCCGCTGGTCGGCCTGGCTCGAGCGCTGAAGGGCGCCCGGAGGGGCGACCTGCTCGAGCTGCTGGCCACGGACCCCGGGTCGCGGTCGGACGTCCCCGCATGGGCGGAGATCTCGGGCAACCAGCTGTTGGAGTCCTCGGAGCACGACGGCGTGTTCCGGTACGTCGTCAGGAAGGCGTGAGGCCATGGGCGAGGAGACCACGCAGGTGCGGGCCACGGAGGACGCGGAGGCCCTCCGCGCGCTGATCGACCGGGCCCTGGACGAGCGGGCCGAGCGCGACGGCGAGGCCACCAGGAACAAGATCACGATGGTGGTGTGGGACGGGCACCTCGACCGCGTGTGGCCGGCGCTGATCCTCGGCACCACGGCCGCCGCGTCGGGGATGGAGGTGTCGATCTTCTTCACGTTCTGGGGGCTGTTCCCGCTGGTGAGGGAGGAGAAGCGGCTGACCGGCAAGGAGTGGATGACCAAGGCGCTGTCCGCGCTGAACCCGGGCAGCCTCAAGCGAGCCAAGCTCAGCCGCTACCACTTCGCGGGAGCCGGTCCGTGGATGCTCTCGAAGGTGGCCGAGCGGTACAAGACGCCCCACCCCACCGAGCTCCTCGACATCGCCCGCGACATCGGGGTCCGGCTGATCCCCTGCCAGATGACGATGGACCTCATGGGCGTGAAGCGCGAGGACCTGATCGACGGCCTCGAGGAGCCGATCGGCGCCGCCACCGCGCTGCTCGAGATGAAGGGCTCGGCCATCCAGCTGTTCATCTGAGGTCGGACCGCTCCTACGTCCCCGACAGGCTGAAGTGCATGTAGTCCTTGCCCGAGGACCACGCGCCACCCCATCCCCAGCCGACCGACGCGAACGCCCGGACCACCACGTCGCCCGGATGGATCATCCCCGGCAGGTGCTGGGACCGGTCGCGGTAGGGGCGGCCGAAGCGGTTCCGGACGAAGCCGTCCGCCGCCACGTAGGGGTTCTGCAGCGGGTTGATGTCCACGGCCAGACCGTAGGCGTGTTGTGACCACGTGCTGCCGGCGCCGGCCGGCGTCACGATGGGTCGGCAGTTGAACGAGGCGGTGACGCTGCGGCGGGTGTTCGGGTCGGCGTTCGGGCGGAACCGGGTGGCCAGCGCCACGTGCTTCAGCGGGAACCGGGCGCGGAACAGCGTGCGGAACACCGTGACGAGCTCGTCCGCGACGCTCGCGTTGGCCACCATCGGCCCTTCGTGGACCTCACCGTCGAACCCCCAGTACCGGAAGGTGAGGAGCCGGAGGGCCGAGAGCGGCACCGGGCACCCCGGCTGCCACGTGGTCCCCCGCATGTCCGCGGCCAGGCTCGGTGGGATCGGCCCGACGGTGGCCGCGAACCGGTGGG
>JBHGAT010000240.1:0-3532 GCA_041946645.1 Candidatus Velamenicoccus archaeovorus
TGACGGGATGACGAAGGACGACTGGGAGAACGCGAAGACGACATGGACCTTCAGAAGCTGACGATGAAGTCGCAGGCCGCGCTCGAGGCGGCCCGGGAGCAGGCCCTGGCCCGTAACCATCAGACGATCGAGCCCGAGCACGTCCTGCTCGCGCTGCTCTCGGACCCCGAGGGTGTGGTGTACCCGCTGCTGCACCGGCTGGGGACGTCGCCCCAGACCCTCCGCGACGGCGTCGAGGCGCTGCTCGACCGGATCCCGAAGGTGTACGCGCAAGGTGTGAACGAGGTCCGGCTGTCGCCGGCCTCGGCGTCGCTCCTCGAGCGCGCGTTCGCGGAGGCCGAGGCGCTCACCGACGGATACGTCTCCACCGAGCACCTGCTGCTCGCGATGCTGCAGGGGGACGCGGGCGTGGCGCGGCTCCTGCGCGACGCCGGCCTCGAGCGCGACGCCGTGCTGGCCGCGCTGGCCGAGGTCCGAGGGAGGCAGCGCGTCACCGACCCCAACCCGGAGGAGAAGTACCAGGCCCTCGAGCGCTACGGCCGCGACCTGACCGAGCTCGCCAGGCGGGGCAAGCTCGACCCGGTGATCGGCCGCGACGACGAGATCCGCCGGGTGATCCAGGTGCTCTCGCGGAGGACCAAGAACAACCCGGTGCTGATCGGCGAGCCCGGGGTGGGCAAGACCGCGATCGTCGAGGGGCTGGCCCAGCGGATCGTCGACGGCGACGTGCCCGAGTCGCTCAAGGACAAGCGGGTCGTGGGGCTCGACATCGGGGCGATGGTGGCCGGCTCCAAGTACCGGGGCGAGTTCGAGGAGCGGTTCAAGGCGGTGCTCCGCGAGATCGCCGAGAGCGATGGGCGCATCGTCACGTTCATCGACGAGCTCCACACGATCGTCGGCGCCGGGGGGGCCGAGGGTGCCGTCGACGCCGGCAACATGCTGAAGCCGATGCTCGCCCGCGGCGAGCTGCGGGCGATCGGCGCCACCACGCTGGACGAGTACCGCACGCACATCGAGAAGGACCCGGCGCTCGAGCGGCGGTTCCAGCCGGTGTACGTGGGCGAGCCGATCGTGGAGGACACGGTCGCGATCCTGCGGGGGCTGAAGGAGCGCTACGAGGTCCACCACGGGGTGCGGATCCAGGACTCGGCGCTGGTGGCGGCGGCGATGCTCTCGAACCGGTACGTCACCGGCCGGTTCCTGCCGGACAAGGCGATCGACCTGATCGACGAGGCGGCCAGCCGCCTGCGGATCGAGATCGACTCGATGCCGGTCGAGATCGACGAGGTCGAGCGGCGGATGAAGCAGCTCGAGATCGAGCGCGCCGCGCTGAAGAAGGAGACCGACCCGGTGTCCCGGGAGCGGCTCGGCAAGCTCGAGCAGGAGCTCGCCGACCTCCAGGAGCAGGACGCCGGGATGAAGGCGCACTGGCAGCGGGAGAAGGAGCACATCGACCGGATCCGCACGCTCAAGTCGGACATCGAGCAGGCCCGGATGGACGCCGAGCGGGCCGAGCGGGAGGGCGATCTCGAGCGGGCCGCCGAGCTCCGGTACGGGAGGCTCGTCGAGCTCACCAAGCAGCTGGAGGTTGCCAACGCGGAGCTGGACGAGCTCCAGCGCGACCGGAAGATGCTCAAGGAGGAGGTCGACGAGGAGGACGTGGCCGAGGTCGTCTCCATGTGGACCGGGATCCCCGTGTCGCGGCTGATGGAGGGCGAGATGGCCAAGCTCCTCCATCTCGAGGGCGCGCTGCACCGGCGGGTCGTGGACCAGGTGGAAGCGGTCGAAGCGGTGGCCAACGCGATCCGGCGTTCCCGCGCGGGGCTCTCCGATCCCAACCGTCCGATCGGGTCGTTCATCTTCCTCGGGCCGACCGGCGTGGGCAAGACCGAGCTGGCCCGCGCGCTGGCCGAGTTCCTGTTCGACGACGAGCGGGCCATGGTCCGGATCGACATGAGCGAGTACCAGGAGCGGCACACCGTCTCCCGGCTGATCGGCGCCCCTCCCGGCTACGTCGGATACGAGGAGGGCGGGCAGCTCACCGAGGCGATCCGCCGGCGCCCGTATTCCGTGGTCCTGCTCGACGAGATCGAGAAGGCGCATCAGGACGCGTTCAACGTGCTGCTACAGCTCCTCGACGACGGCCGTCTGACCGACGGGCAGGGCCGCACGGTCGACTTCCGCAACACCGTCGTGATCATGACGTCGAACCTCGGCTCGTTCGTGTTCGCCGATCCGACGGCCTCTCCGGAGGAGCGCAGGGAGAAGGTGCTGGCCGAGGTCCGGGCCAGCTTCCGGCCCGAGTTCGTGAACCGGGTGGACGAGATCATCGTGTTCGAGCCGCTCGGTCGGGACGAGATCGCGCAGATCGTGGACATCCAGATCGGTCAGCTCCAGCGGCGGCTGACCGACCGCAAGCTGACGATCGCGCTGAGCGACGCGGCCCGGGCCTACCTGGCCGACAAGGGGTTCGAGCCGGCGTACGGGGCTCGACCGCTGAAGCGGCTGCTCCAGCGCGAGGTCCAGGACGCCCTGGCGATGAAGGTGCTGGCCGGCGAGGTCCGCGAGGGCGATCACGTGGAGATCGACGCCGAGGGCGGCGCCCTGACGTTCCGGGTCCGCCAGCCCGCCTGAGTCGGGTCCGCCAGCCCGCCTGAGGCCGGATGGACCCCCCTTGGAGGGCAGCGTGGCGGCGGGGTAGGGTGTCGGCGTGTCCGTGACGCCACCTCCGCCGCCCCCGCCCCCTCGGCCGCCGGAGGACACGCGTCTGTTGCGCCGCAGCCGGTCCGACCGGGTCATCGCCGGCGTGTGCGGTGGCCTGGGGCGCTACCTCGGGGTCGACTCGGTCCTGCTCCGGATCGCGTTCGTGGTGCTGGCCATCGCCGGCGGCAGCGGCGTCCTGCTCTACGTCCTCGGGTGGATCCTGATCCCCGAGGAGCGGGAGGACGAGCCGCTGGGTCGGTCCCGACCGCCGAGCGGCGACACCGCCCGACTGGTGTTCGGCGGCGCGTTGATCGCGGTGGGGGTGATCCTGCTGCTCGGCCTGACGATCCCACGGATCGGCCGGTACTTCTGGCCGCTGATCCTGATCGCGATCGGCATCGCGATCATCGTCCAGGCTTCCTCACGGCGATGAGCGGGCTGCCCCCGCCTCCGTCGAGCCCGCCGGCGCCGCGGCAAGGGCTCCAGCCCGGTCGGCTGCTCTTCGGGTTGATCGTCGTCGCGGTCGGGGTCGGCTGGCTGCTCGAGGCCTTCGACGTGACGAACGTCGCGTGGGACGTGCTCCTGCCATCGGCCCTGATCCTGATCGGCCTCGTGCTCCTGCTCGCGGCCGGATGGGGAGGCGGCCGGGGCGGCCTGATCGGGCTCGGCGTGGTGCTGATCTTCGTCCTGCTGGTCGGCACGGTGGCGGACATCCCCCTGGAGGGCGGGGTGGGCCAGCGGGTGGCCCAGCCGCGATCGGTCGAGGCGCTCCACCGCGAGTACCACCTGGCGGTGGGCGACATGACGATCGACCTCACCGAGCTGCCCG
>JBHGAT010000241.1:0-3519 GCA_041946645.1 Candidatus Velamenicoccus archaeovorus
GGGCGGGGGTGGTTCGCGTAGCCTTACCCCATGGGCGGGGGCCTGCTCACCGACCTCTACGAGCTGAACATGGCGGCCAGCTACCTCCGCCGCGACATGAACCGGCCGGCCACCTTCAGCCTGTTCGTGCGACGCCTGCCGCCGGGCCGCGGGTTCCTGGTGTCGGCGGGGCTCGAGCCGTGCCTGGCGTTCCTTGAAGGCTTCGGGTTCGAGGACGCCGACCTGGCGTACCTCCGGGACGAGCTCGGGTTCGATGGCGAGACCCTCGAGGCCTTCCGTGGGCTCCGGTTCGAGGGCGAGGTCTGGGCCGTCCCCGAGGGACGGGTCGTGTTCGCCGACGAGCCGCTGCTCGAGATCACCGCGCCGATCGCCGTGGCCCAGCTCGTCGAGACGGCCCTGCTCAACCAGATCTCGTTCCAGACCGCCATCGCCTCCAAGGCGGCTCGGTGCCGCCTGGCGGCGCGCGACCGGGACGTGGTCGACTTCGCGTTCCGGCGGACCCAAGGGGTCGACGCGGCGATGGCGGTGGCCCGGACCACGGCGATCGCGGGGTTCGTGAGCACCAGCAACGTCGAGGCGGCCCGTCGCTACGGGCTGCGGGTGGCCGGCACGATGGCCCACTCGTACATCCAGGCGTTCCCGACCGAGGCCGAGGCCTTCCGGGCGTTCGCGCAGGACTTCCCCGGCCGGGCGACGTTCCTGGTCGACACCTACGACACGCCGAACGGCGTGCGGTCGGCGGTGCGGGTGATCCGCGAGCTCGGGATCGAGGACCACGCGGGGATCCGGCTCGACAGCGGGGACCTCGAGGCCCTCTCGCGCGAGGCGCGGCGGATCCTGGACGAGGCCGGGCTGCCGGCGGTGCGGATCTTCGCGAGCGGCGGCCTGGACGAGCTCGACGTGGACCGCCTGGTGCAGGCGGGGGCCCCCATCGACGCGTTCGGCGTGGGCACGCGCGTGGGCGTCTCGGCCGACGCACCGTACCTGGACTCGGTGTACAAGCTGGTGGAGTTCGACGGCCGTCCCGTGCTCAAGCTCTCCGAGGCCAAGGCCACCGAGCCCGGACGCAAGCAGGTGTTCCGGTCCGCGGCCGAGGACGTGATCGGGCTCCGGGACGAGCCGCTGCCCGCGGGGACCGAGCCCCTCCTGGTGCCGGTGATGCTGGGAGGCGAGCGGACCGGGCCGCCGCGGAGCGTGGAGGTCGCCCGCCGGCTGTTCGAGGCCGACGTGGTCCGGCTCCCCGAGAGCGCCCGGCGGATCCGCGACCCCGAGCCCCCGCAGCCGCGGTTCTCGGACGCGCTCCTCGGGCTGACCGAGCGGACCCGAGCCGAGGCCCTGCGGCGGGCCGGCGTCCCGGGGTGAGCTACCGGACCTCGATGCCCGCCGCGCCCGCCTGGACCTCGAGGTCGATCCGGTCGGGCGCGTCGTCGAAGTCGATCGAGCGGTAGCCCTCGGCCGAGCGGGGGAACCGCGACTCGTCCACCTTCACGCCGGTCAGGCCGCCCCGGACCGAGATCCGCGCCGCCACGCGGGGCGGGATCGCGACGGCCACCGAGGCGGCCCCGGCCTCCACCCGGGCGGAGACGCGACCCCGCGCCGGCATCGCGATCCGGGTCTCGCTGGCCCCGGTGTGCACCCGCAGATCCCGCACCTCGAGGTCGGACAGGCGCAGGTCGGTCCGGTTGGCGCCCCCCCGGACCTCCAGCTCCAGCGGCACGATCCGCGACAGGCCCACGGTCCAGTCCAGGGGCCCGCCGCCGCGGCCCCACGGCGCCGCCCACCCGCCCTCGTGCTCCAGGGAGACCTCCAGGCGGTCGCCGTCGCGCCGGACCCGCTTGCGCACGCGGGCCCCGAACGTCCCCTCCACCAGCAGCGCGGGGTTCACCTGCGACGCGACGGTGAGCTCACCCGCCCCGTGCCGGATCACGACGCGCGCGGAGGTCGCGCCGTCGAGCGCCACGGTCTCGCGGACCGGCCCGGCACGACGCCCCCGGGAGGGCATCGCGGAGAGCACCACGGCCAGGCCCACCGCGATCAGGACCACCGGCCACACCGACACGTCTTCCGAGATCGCGTCGACGTCCTGGAGGAAGGACACGCCGCCGATCGCGATCAGCACCAGGGCACCGGCGAAGCTGCCCTGCCACCACCCCCCGAACAGCAGCCGCTCGAGGAACAGCCACACGCCGATCGCGATCAGGACCAGCGGCCAGACCCGCACGTCCTCGGGGATCGTGCCGGCGTTGCGGAGCAGCAGGACCACGCCGATGCCGATCAGCAGCACGGCCCACAGGATCGATCGGTTCCTCTGCATGGCGCCCCTCCGCTCGACGGGCTCAGCCTACCGAGGCACGGTCGGCCCCGGCTCAGGTGTCGAGCAGCAGGCCGCGCCGCCGCCGGACCCGACGGTCGACCAGCGCGAACAGCCCGTCGACGCCCACCCCGACGAGCATGATCACGACCATCGTGGCGAGCACCAGCGGGGTGTTGGTCCCGGCCGCCCTGGCCAGCAGATGGCCGAGCCCGCGGGCACCGGCCACGATCAGCTCGGCGGCCATCAGCGCCCGCCAGGCGAACGCCCAGGCCAGCTTGAGCCCGGCCAGGTAGCCTGGCACGGCGGCCGGCAGCACCACCCCGGCGTACAGCGACCACCCCCGGGCTCCCAGCGTGCGCCCCGCCCGGACCAGGGTCGGTGGGACCAGCCGGACGCTCGAGGCCGTGGCGATGGCCACCGCCGGGAACGCCCCGATCACCACCACCGCCAGCACGGCCCGCTCGCTGATCCCGAACCACAGGATCGCGAGCGGCAGCCAGGCGATCGAGGGGAGCGCCTGGAGCCCGACCATGAGGCTGCCGACGCTCCGCTGGACCACCTTCGACCCCGCCATGGCCAGGCCGACCGGCGTGCCGACCAGCATGGCCACCACGAGCCCCGCGAACAGCCGCAGGAGGCTCCGCTCCACCGCGACCAGCAGTCCCGTGGAGCCGCTGAGGTTGGACCAGAACGCCCGCCAGGCAGCCGCGGGCGCCGGGAGCAGGACGCGGTCCCAGTACCCCGTCGCGTACACGGCCCACCAGAGACCCACGACCGCTACGACGACGGCGACCCTAGGCCAGATCGGTCCGAGCATCCGCCGCAGGCGCGACAGGCGAGCCCACCTCCTTCACCAGGTGGTCGTGGATGTCGGCCACGACCTTGGACAGCAGCACGTCCTCGACGCTCCTGGGCCGGGGCGTGGAGATCCGGTGCTCGGCTACCAGGCGGCCCGGGCGCGCCGACATCAGCACCACCCGGTCGGCCAGGAACACGGCCTCGCGCACGTTGTGGGTGACGAACACGAACGTGTTGCGGGTCTCGAGCCAGACGGCCTGGAGCTCGCGCTCGAGGATCTCCCGCGATTGCGCGTCGAGCGCCCCGAACGGCTCGTCGGCCAGCAGCACCTCGGGCCGGCAGGCCAGCGCTCGAGCCAGGGCCGCCCGCTGCCGGAGCCCGGGCGACAGCTCGTGCGGCTGCGCGTC
>JBHGAT010000242.1:0-3511 GCA_041946645.1 Candidatus Velamenicoccus archaeovorus
GCCGTGAACGTGGAGCCGCCGGGGTTCCCGGCGTACCACACGCCGTGCCCGTCGGTCCACGCCACGTGGAGACCCCCGGCGTCGTCGGTGGCGATCGAGGTGCCGTTCGCGTTGTCGGGGGTGAGCTTCTTGAGCTGCGGGACCTCGGCGGGGCCGAAGGCGACGTCGACGTTGGGGATGGCCGCCTCCATGGCCACGGCTCCCCGGGTCCACACGCCGTCCGAGACGCTCACCAGGTCCACGCTGGGGACGGAGGGGGCGCCGATGGGGCGCGGGATGGGCACCTCCCCCTCCGCGAGCTGCTCCGGGAACCCGAAGTACGCGACGTACGGCGTGCCCTGGGCGTCCGTGGCCACCGACGGGTCGAGGCCCACGTCGTCCTGGAAGTCGGCGACCTGCGGGACGAACGACGTGCCCGAGCCGAAGACGACACTGGCTTCCGGTGGGTTGGAGCATGCAGCCGCCAGCAGCCCCAGGACGAACGCGAAGGACAGCCACCGCTTGGACATGAGCGCGGGCCATGCTAGCAAGGAAGTCCGGCGGTGCGGGGCGACGGGCGGCGAACCCTCGCGCCGTGAGCCGGCACCCGCTCCCGTCGCGGGATGGGGCTCAGGCGTCCTGCGGGACCCGCTCGCGCTCGAGCGGCAACGTGCCCAGGACCTCGGCCAGGAACTGCCCCGTGTACGACGCGGGATCGGCGGCGATCGCCTCCGGGGGCCCCGCCGCGACGATGCGACCGCCCGCGTCCCCGCCCTCGGGGCCGAGGTCGACGATCCAGTCGGCCGTCTTCACCACGTCGAGGTTGTGCTCGATCACCAGGACCGTGTTGCCCTGCGAGACCAGGCGCTGGAGCACGTTCAGCAGCTTGCGGACGTCCTCGAAGTGCAGGCCGGTGGTGGGCTCGTCGAGGACGTACAGCGTGTTGCCGGTGGCGCGCTTCTGGAGCTCGCTCCCGAGCTTGATCCGCTGGGCCTCGCCGCCCGAGAGGGTGGGCGCCGGCTGCCCGAGCTTCACGTAGCCCAGCCCGACGTCCGAGAGCGTCTGCAGGTGCCGCTTGATCACCGGGATGTTCTGGAAGAACTCCAGGGCCTCGTCCACGCTCATCTCGAGCACGTCGGCGATCGAGCGGTTCTTGTACCGGACCTCCAGGGTCTCGCGGTTGTACCGGTGTCCCTTGCACACCTCGCACGTCACGTAGACGTCGGGCAGGAAGTGCATCTCGATCTTGATCTGGCCGTCGCCCGCGCAGTTCTCGCACCGCCCGCCGCGCACGTTGAAGGAGAACCGCCCGGGCTTGTACCCACGCACCCTGGCCTCGGGGACCTGGCTGAACAGGGTCCGGATGTGGTCGAACACGCCGGTGTAGGTGGCCGGGTTGGACCGCGGGGTGCGCCCGATCGGCGACTGGTCGATGTCGATCACCTTGTCGATCTGCTCCCAGCCCACCAGCCGGCGATGCTTGCCGGGCAGCTGCCGCGAGCGGTAGATCTTCTGCGCGAGGGCCCGGAGCAGGACCTCCTGGACGAGGGTCGACTTGCCCGACCCGGAGACCCCGGTCACGCAGATCAGCAGACCGAGCGGCAGCTCGAGCGTGACGTCCTTGAGGTTGTGCTCGCGCGCCCCGACGACCTTCAGCCACCGGTCCCCCGGCGCGCGCCGGACCTGCGGCGTGGGGATCACCCGGCGCCCGGACAGGAACGCGCCGGTGAGCGACGCCTCGCACTCGAGCAGGCCCTCGAGGTCGCCCGAGTAGACGATCTCGCCGCCGTCGCTGCCGGCGGCCGGGCCGATGTCGACGATGTGGTCGGCCGCCTGGATGGTGGCCTCGTCGTGCTCGACGACGATCAGCGTGTTGCCGAGGTCCCGGAGGCGGACCAGCGTGTCGATCAGGCGCCGGTTGTCCCGCTGGTGGAGCCCGATCGACGGCTCGTCCAGGATGTAGAGCACGCCAACCAGGCCCGAGCCGATCTGCGTGGCCAGCCGGATGCGCTGGGCCTCTCCCCCGGCCAGCGTGGCCGACGCCCGGTCGAGCGTGAGGTAGTCGAGCCCCACGTCCACCAGGAACCCGAGGCGGGCCCGGATCTCCTTGAGCAGGCGCTCGGCGATCATGTGCTCGCGCTCGGACAGGTCGACGGTCTCGATGAACGTGAGCGTGTCGCGGATCGACCGCGCGGTGAGCTGGGCGATGTTGAGGCCGCCCACGGTGACCGCGAGGGTCTCCGGCTTGAGCCGGGCGCCCCCGCAGGCCCGGCACGGGATCTCGCGCATGAACTGCTCGAGCTTCTCGCGCTGGCTGTCCGACTCGGTCTCGACGTGCCGGCGCTCGACGACCGGGATCACGCCCTCGTAGGTGGTCCAGTAGGAGCGGGTCCGGCCGTACCGGTTCTTGTACTTGACGAAGATCTCCTGCTCCGAGCCGTACAGCAGGACGTCGCGGGCCTTCCTGGGCAGCTTCCGCCACGGGGTGGCCGTGGAGAACCCGTGAGCTTCGGCCACCGCGCCGAGCACGCGATCCCAGTACTCCAGGCGCGAGCCGGCCCACGGCGCGATGGCGCCCTCGTCGATCGACAGGTCCGGGTCGGGCACGACGAGCTCGGGGTCCACCTCGAGGCGCGTGCCGAGCCCGTCGCAGGTGGGGCAGGCGCCGTACGGGGAGTTGAACGAGAAGTTCCGCGGCTGGAGCTCGTCGAACGACAGGCCGTCGTACGTGCACGCGAGCTTCTGCGAGAACGTCTGGACGTCCTCGGCGCCCTCGTGGGTCTGCACCGCGACGGCGGCGATCCCCTCGGACAGGCCCAGCGCGGTCTCGATCGAGTCGGCCACCCGCCGCCGGATGTCGGGCTTGGCCACGAGCCGGTCGACCACCACCTCGATCGTGTGCTTGTAGTGCCGGGGCAGGCGGATCGACTCCGAGAGCTCGTGGACCTCCCCGTCGATCCGGGCCCGCACGAACCCCTTCTTGGCCAGGTCCTGGAGGAGCCGCTCGTATTCGCCCTTGCGCCCCCGGACCACCGGCGCGAGCACCTGGAACCGCGTCCCCTCGGGGAGCTGCATGACCTGGTCGACGATCTGCTCGGGGGTCTGCCGCCCGATCGGCCGGCCGCACTTGGGGCAGTGCGGGTGCCCGATCCGGGCGTACAGGACCCGCAGGTAGTCGTAGATCTCCGTGATGGTGCCGACGGTCGAGCGCGGGTTCTTGGAGGTCGACTTCTGGTCGATCGAGATGGCCGGCGAGAGTCCCTCGATGAAGTCGACGTCCGGCTTCTCCATCTGGCCCAGGAACTGCCGGGCGTAGGCCGACAACGACTCCACGTAGCGGCGCTGCCCTTCGGCGTAGATGGTGTCGAAGGCCAGCGAGCTCTTGCCGGAGCCGGACAGGCCCGTGAACACGATGAGCTCGTCCCGGGGAAGCTCGAGGGTGACGTTCTTCAGGTTGTGCTCACGGGCACCGTGGATGACGAGCGTGTCGGTGCCCACGAGGGGCATTCTAGTGGCGCCCCCGACATCGGCC
>JBHGAT010000243.1:0-3508 GCA_041946645.1 Candidatus Velamenicoccus archaeovorus
GTGTCGGAGCGGACCAAGCTGGCCTGGATCAACTTCCCCGGCAACCCGACGGGCGCCGTGGCCGACCTCGGCTTCTTCGAGCGCGCCGTGGCGTGGGCGCGGGAGCACGACGTGCTCCTCGCCCACGACGCCGCCTACTCCGAGATCACCTTCGACGGGTACGTCGCCCCGTCGATCCTGCAGGTGCCGGAGGCCAAGGACGTCGCGGTCGAGTTCAACTCGCTGTCGAAGTTCAACAACATGACCGGGTGGCGGATCGGCTTCTGCGTGGGCAGCGCGGAGGCGATCCGGGGCCTCGGCGTGGTCAAGACCAACGTCGACTCGGGCGTGTTCACCGCGGTCCAGCGCGCGGGCGTCGCTGCGCTCTCCGGGCCGCAGGACCACGTCGAGTCGCTGCGCGTGACGTACCAGCGCCGTCGGGACACGGTGGTGTCGGCGCTGAACGGGTTGGGCTGGTCGCTCAAGCCGCCGCGCGGCTCGATCTACGTGTGGCTGCCGGTGCCCGACGGGCAGACCTCGACCGGGTTCGCCGACCTCCTCCTGGACCGGGCCGGCGTGTTCGTGGCGCCCGGCAACGGCTACGGCCCGCACGGCGAGGGCTACGTGCGGATCTCGCTCACGGTCCCCGACGACCGCCTGGCCGAGGCCATGGAGCGCATCGGCGAGGCGCTCGGCTGATGTCGCGGGACGGCAGGCGGAGGGCCCGGGCGGTCGCGGAGTCCCCGCTCTCCGCCACGTGGCGGCCGCGGGTCCGCGAGAAGGCCGTGCTCGTGGGCGTCGGCCACGGGATGGAGGAGTCGGACCTGGACGAGCTCGCGGCGCTGGCCGACTCGGCGGGGGCCGAGCCGGTCGCTCGCGTCGTGCAGACGCGCTCGGATCCCGACCCGGCGACGTTCGTGGGTCGGGGCAAGCTCGACGAGATCCACCGGGCGCTCCACCGCACCGGCGCCGACGCCGTGATCCTGGACGACGAGCTCTCGCCGGGGCAGCTGCGGAACCTGGAGGAGCGGCTCGGGGCCAAGGTGGTGGACCGGACGGCGTTGATCCTCGACATCTTCGCGCTGCATGCCCGGAGCCGCGAGGGCAAGGCGCAGGTGGAGCTGGCGCAGCTGAGCTACCTGCTGCCCCGGCTCCGCGGATGGGGCGAGGCCATGTCGCGGATGGGCGGCGGCATCGGGACCCGCCGCGGTCCCGGCGAGACCAAGCTCGAGATCGACCGTCAGCACATCAAGCGGCGCATCACCAAGCTCCGGCGCGACATCAAGGACCTCGCGCGGACCCGCGACGTGAAGCGGGCCCGCCGCGAGCGCTCGGGCATCCCGCAGGTCGCGATCGCCGGGTACACCAACGCCGGCAAGTCCACCCTGATGAACGCGCTGACCCAGGCCGACGTGCTCGTCGCCGACCAGCTGTTCGCGACGCTCGACCCCACGACCCGCCGGATCGAGCTGCCCAACGGGCGGCAGGTCGTCGTCTCCGACACGGTCGGCTTCGTCGGCAAGCTGCCGCACGACCTGGTCGAGGCGTTCCGCTCCACGCTCGAGGAGGTGACCCGCGCCGACCTCGTGCTGCACGTGGCCGACGCCTCGTCGCCGGAGGTGGCGCACCAGGTCGAGGCGGTCCGGGCCGTGCTCGGCGAGATCGGGGCCGGCCGGATCCCCGAGGTCCTGGCCCTCAACAAGGTGGACCTGCTCCCGGAGATGGATCGCGAGCGGGTGGTCCGCCGCTTCCCCGGCGCGGTCCCGGTGTCGGCGCTCACCGGCGAGGGTCTGGAGGACCTCACGGCCGCCGTGGCCGAGGCGGTGCCGCGCCCGCCGGTCGAGGTGGCGTTGCTGGTGCCGTTCGGGCGCGAGGACGTCACCGCGCGGCTCCACCGGGACGGCGAGGTCCTGTCCGAGGAGGTGCGGGAGCGGGGCACCTTCGTCCGGGCGCGGGTCGGCGAGCGCGAGCTCGCGCTGGTGGCCGATCTGGTGGTGGAGCCCACCCGGGTCCGCACCCGGACCGGCACGGCCTGAGCGCCGGCTCGGGGCCGGTTCAGGGATGCTCGGGGGCGCCGAGGGCCCACAGGCGGTCGTCCGCCCAGGCCCCCGTGATGACCATGTCGGGGTCCTCGCCGCGCTCGGCGGCCAGCCGGAGCGCGAGGAGCTGGAGCCGCACCGTGAGCGGGATCTGCGCGAGGATCGGCGGGAGGTCGGCCGGCTCCGCCAGGTGGGTCACCCGGACCCCCTCGGCCTCGGCCGCCGAGGCCACGGCGCCGACGAGGCCGTCGGTGTCGGGAGGGGACAGCGCGAGCAGGTGGTCGTCGCCGTCCAGCGGCACGGCCGAGCCGTGGAGCAGGTACTCCACGTCGTACCCCTCGGCCAGCAGGCGCGAGCCCTCGCGGAGCTTCAGGGCCCCCTCGCGCGCCGTGACCGAGGCCGGTCCCTCGCCCACGAGCAGCAGGGTCCGGCGAGGCTCGGCGATCGAACCGGTTCCCGGGGCCTCGATCGCGGCCCGGACGGCGCCCGGCACCCGATCCACGACCTCGGGCCCGAAGTCGGGCGCGCCCAGCTCGTGCGCCAGGCGGGCCAGCAGCAGCAGGGCGGCCGTGTAGCTCACCGTGTAGGTCTGCGAGCGCTCCTTGGGGACGGTCTCGAGGGCGTTCGGGAGGCCCCCGCCCTGCCGGGTGATGGCCACCACGCGGAGCCCGGCGTCGCGGGCCTGCGCGTAGGCGGCCAGCGCGTACGCGGTCTCCGCCCCGGCGTTGTGGCTGATCACCAGGACGCCGTCCTGCGGGTGCACCGGAGGGGCCCAGTTCACGAACTGCATCGAGGGGACGGCCTGAGCTCCCCGGCCGGCCTGGTGGAGCATGGACGCGCCGAGCTCGGCGGCGTGCAGGCTGGTGCCCGTGCCCACGAGCCAGATCCGCCGGCACTGCCGCAGCCGCTCCACCACGTCGTGCGGCATCGGCAGCGAGGCCAGGCGTTGCAGCTCCTCGGGTTGCGAGCGGATGGCCCGCTCGAGCGCGGTGTCGGTCACGCGGTCCTCCCGGGTCGGCGTCGGGAGGCAGCCTAGAGCTTCCGGAGGACGGCCACCACCTTGCCGGCGATCGTCCCCTCGCGCATCTCGACCGGCGACAACGCCGGGTTCTCCGGGACGAGCATGACCTTGGCCCCCTTGCGGCGCAGCCGCTTGACCGTGGCCTCGTCCTCGGCGGGCCCGGGCAGCACGGCCGCGACCACGTCCCCGTCGTCGGCGTCGTCCTGGCGCCGCACGACGACGACGTCGCCGTCGAGGATCCCCGCCCCGATCATCGAGTCGCCGGTCACGCGGAGCGCGAAGTGCTCGCCGCGGTCGACGAAGCCCATGGGGACGCTCAGGTAGTCCTCGACGTTCTGCTCGGCCATGACGGGGGCGCCGGCCGCGATCCGGCCGACGAGTGGGATCACCACGGCCGGAGCGTGGGGCCTGTCGGATCCCGCGAGCGTCACCGCCCGAGGCTTGGTGGGATCGCGGTGGAGCAGCCCCT
>JBHGAT010000244.1:0-3495 GCA_041946645.1 Candidatus Velamenicoccus archaeovorus
GCACGCCCGGAAGCCCTCGCCCGGTTGGCTCGCCGGGGCGACGAGCTCGAGCTCGCCGCCCCGGCGAACGATGTGCCGAGACCTGCTCACGATCCGGATCCCCCTCCGTCCTCGGCGCCGCTCAGTCCATCGCCCGCCGGACGGCCGCCACCACGCCGTCCGCCGAGGGGATGGCCAGGTCTTCCAGCGAGTCGGCCGACGGCAGCGGGATGTGGGGCGTGGTGACCCGCACGATCGGCCCGTCCAGGTCGTAGAAGGCTTCGTCGGCCACGATCGAGGCGAGCTCGGCCCCCCAGCCGCAGAGTCGCGGGCTCTCCTCGACCGTCACGAGCCGCCCGGTCTTGGCCACCGAGGCCAGGATCGTCCGTGTGTCGAGCGGCACCAGCGACCGGACGTCGACCACCTCGGCCGAGGCGCCCTCGGCCCCGAGCCGGTCGGCGGCGTCCAGGGCCCTGGGCACCATCGCGCCGAGCGCGCAGATCGTGACGTCGGTGCCCTCCCGTACGACCTGCGCCACGCCGAGCCGGTCCACGATCTCGCCGTCGGGGACCTCGGCCTTGGTCGGGTAGAGCACCTTCGGCTCGATCACGATGACCGGGTCCGGGTCCCGCACCGCCGCGGCGAACAGCCCGATGACGTCCCTCGGCGTGGACGGCACGACCACCTTGAGCCCGGGGATGGCCATGGCCCACCCCTCCACGCTCTGCGAGTGCTGGGCCCCGAACCGGACGCCCCCACCGTTGGCGGTGCGGATCACGAGGGGCAGCGAGACCTGCCCGTCCGTCATGTACCGGGTCTTGGCGATCTGGTTGGCCACGATGTCCCAGCACACGGCGAAGAAGTCGCTGAACATGATCTCGGCCACCGGCCGGAGCCCGTTCATGGCCGCCCCCATCACGGCGCCGATGATGGCCTGCTCCGAGATCGGCGTGTCGCGGACCCGGTCCCTGCCGAACCGCTCCATGAGTCCTTCGGTGGTCTTGAACACCCCGCCGGCGGCCGCCACGTCCTCGCCGATGAAGTAGACGGTGGGGTCGCGCTCCATCTCCTGGGCCAGGCCCCGTGCCACGGCCTGGCGGTAGCTCAGCTCCGCCATGCGGACCCCCCGTCGGCCCAGAGCTCGGTCAGCAGGGAGGACGGGTCCGGCAGGGGCGCCGAGCGTGCCTCCTCCGTGGCCCGGTCCACCAGCTCCTGCGCCGCCTGCTCGATCCGCTCGAACACGGCCGGGTCCGCCCCCGCGGCGAGCATCCGTTCGCGCAGCTGCGGGATGGGGTCGCGGGCCAGCCAGACCTCGACCTCCGCGTCCGGGCGGTACGTGCCGGGATCGGCCCGGGAGTGCCCGGTGTGCCGGTACGTCTTGGCCTCGACCAGCGAGGGCCCGCCGCCGCTGCGCGCCTCGTCCACGCACCGCCTGGCCGTCACGTACATCTCGTCGGCATCGTTCCCGTCCACGACGATGGGCTCCAGCCCGTAGGCCGCGGCGCGGTCGGCCGCCGGATGCTCCACGGCGGTCACCGACGCGATCGGCGTGTACTCCATGTACAGGTTGTTCTCGCAGACGTAGACCACGGGGAGCTCCCAGACGGCCGCCAGGTTCAGGGCCTCGTGGAAGGCCCCGATGTTGGTCGTCCCGTCGCCGAAGAAGCACACGACGACCTGGCCGGTGCGTCGCTCCTTGGCCGCCCAGGCGGCCCCTGCCGCGATCGGCATGTGGGCTCCGACGATCGCGTAGGAGCCCATCGCGCCGTGCGACACGTCGGTCAGGTGCATCGAGCCGCCCTTGCCCCCGCACACGCCGGTGGCCCGCCCGAGCAGCTCGGCCATCAGCCCCGACATCGGCGCGCCGCGCAGCAGCGTGTGGACGTGGCCGCGGTAGGTGCAGTACACGAGGTCCTCGGGCCGGAGCGCGGCCGCGAACCCCGCGGCGATGGCCTCCTGGCCGAGCGCGAGGTGCGTGGTGCCCTTGACCAGGCCCTCCAGGAACAGGTCGTGCGCGCGCCGCTCGAACAGCCGGGCCTCGACCATCATCCGGTACATCTCGAGACGCGTGGCCTCGTCGGGGAAGGTGCGTACCGTCTCGCTCACAGCCATCTGGTCCTCCACGGGCGCCCTGCTCAGTACTCGTTGCAGACCATCAGCTCCTCGCACGGGAAGAGCGTGATGATCTTGGGACCCTCGGCCGTCACCACGACCTCCTCCTCGATGCGCGCGGCCGAGCGGCCGTCGGAAGCCGGGCAGTAGGTCTCGAGGGCGAACAGCATCCCCTCCTGCAGCTCGATCGGGTCGTCGAACGAGTTCAGGCGGCTGATGATCGGGCGTTCGTGCAGCCCCACGCCCACCCCGTGGCCGAACTGCAGCCCGAACGCGTCCATCTCGTCCTGGAAGCCGAACTCCTCCGCCTTGGGCCACACCGCGGCGATCTGGTCGGTGGTGTTGCCCGGCTTGACCAGGTCGATCGCGGCGTCCATCCACTCACGGGACCGCTTGAACGCGTCCCGCTGCGCCTGGGTGGCCCGCCCCACCACGAACGTGCGGTAGTAGCAGGTCCGGTACCCGTTGTAGACGTGGATGATGTCGAAGTACGCCTGGTCACCCGGCCGGATCAGGCGGTCCGAGAACACGTGGGGATGCGGGCTGCAGCGCTCCCCGGCGATCGAGTTGATCGCCTCGACGAACTCGGAGCCCATCTCGAACAACCGCGCGTGGGCCAGCGCGACCACGTCGCTCTCGCGGACCCCCGGCTTCAGGAACTCGAAGATGTCCTGGTAGACGCCGTCCACCATGGCGCAGGCCTGGGTCAGGAGCACGATCTCGTCCGAGCTCTTGAGCTGGCGGGCGAGCATCATGGCCTGCTGCCCGTCCCGGACGTCGAGCCCGGCCGCCTGGAGCTCCAGGAACACGGAGGTCTCGGCCACGTCCACGCCGAGCGGCTCGCCGGCCAGGCCCTCCTCGCTCAGGACCGAGCGGATCTCCTCGGCGGCTCGCTTCTGCAGGCCCACGACCGGGGCGATGGCGCCCTGCAGGCCGGTGTTGCCGCCCACCGAGTTTGTGGTGTCGTAGAGCTGGGGCAGCTGCAAGCGGTGGGCCTTGGCGGCCGAGCCGAAGTCCCAGATCCGGGGTCGCCCGGTCCGGGTGACCAGCGCGTACCGCTCGCCCTTGTTGAAGGCCCAGTAACCGATGTGCGTGCTGGTGGCGTAGCGGATGTTGCTGGTCTCGAACAGCAGGAGGGCGCCCAGCCCTGCCGCTTCCATCTGCTCGTGGATCCTGGCCAGCCGGTACCCACGGAGCCGGTCGTAGTCGACCCGGTTCTCCCAGTCGACCCCCTGGATCCCGGGCGAGGCCGTCGTCGCGACCGGGAACGGGCTGGCGGGATCCGTGACCATCGCACACCTCCTGCGCCGTCGCGGTGTGCCACTGGACAGGGTGTCTAGTGCCACTTGACACGAGAAGTCGGGCGCACGATAACACCCGCCACCGATCCCGAACAAGGAGGGC
>JBHGAT010000245.1:0-3494 GCA_041946645.1 Candidatus Velamenicoccus archaeovorus
CGCATGTGGCCCGGGGCCACCGCGTTGACGGTGATGCCGTCCGCCGCCACCTCGACGGCGGCGGTCATCGTCAAGCTGGCCAGCGCCGCTTTCGAGCCGGCGTACTCGCTCCGCTGCCTCCACCCGTCGACCGCCGATACGGAGGTCACGTTCACGATCCGACCCCAGCCCATGGCCGCCATGCCGGGGATCACTGCCTGCATGCACGCCCACGCCCCCAGCACGTTGACGTCCCACGCCCGCCGCGCCACCTCCAGGTCGATCGCAGCGGCCGATGCGTGGGTGGGGGGGATGCCGACGACGTTCACCAGGACGCTCACGGGCCCCAGCGCCGCCTCCACCCGGCGGAAGGCCGAGGCGATGCTCACCGGATCCGTGACGTCGCAGACGAGGAGCTGCGGGGCATCCCCATCGTCGGTCAGCTGCTCGCGGGCCCGAGCCAGGGCCGCTTCGTCCAGATCCAGGATGGCCAGCCGGTGGTGCGGCCTGAGCGCCTCCACGACCGCGCGACCGAGGCCGCCCGCTCCCCCGACCACCGCGGCCGTGCGATCGGCGCTCAGGGCTGGGTCCCTCCGGTGAGGAGCTGCTCCAGCAGCCGGCGATCCTCGATGTGTCCCGTCGCCACCTCGGAGACGAATCCGCCACCGGCCATCACGTAGGCGCGATCGACGATCTCGAGAGCGATCTCCGGGTCCTGCTCGACGACCCACACCACGGCGACGCCCGACACGATGACGTCTCTGACGAGACCCGCCAGGGCCTCGACGGCGAGCGGGGCGAGGCCGCTCGTGGGCTCGTCCAGCAGGAGCAGTCGCGGTCCCATGAGCAGGGCCATGCCGACCGCCACCATCTGCCGCTCTCCGCCGGAAAGCGTGCCGGCGAGCTGCCGCGAGCGCCTCCCCAGCACGGGGAAGCGCTCGAGGTACTCGGCCATGCGGAGACGTCCCTGGGGGTGGAGATCGGCGGCCAGCTCGAGGTTCTCGCTCACGGAGAGCAGGGGGAACACGTTGCTCTCCTGCGGGACGTACCCGATGCCGTTCCTGGCCGCCTCCCAGGCCGTCCATGACGTGATGTTCTCCCCCATCCAGTGGATGGTGCCCGAGAGCACCGGGAGCGATCTCGACAACGCCTTCAGGAAGGTGGACTTGCCCGCTCCGTTGGCTCCCAGGATGGCCACGGATCCGTGCTCTTGCAGATCGAAGTCCATCCCGTGCAGGACCGGGAGGTTGCCGTATCCGCAGACCAGTTGCCGGACCTCAAGCATGCGTGTGCCTTCGGTCCTTCCCCAGGTACGCCTCGATCACCTTGGGGTCCTGGAAGATCTCCTGGGCGGGCCCGGAGGCGATGACCTCGCCACCGCTCAGGACGATCAGGGTCTGGGCGATGCCGGCGAGGAAGCGCATGTTGTGCTCGACGCACACCAGCGTCTTGCCCTCGTCCCGCAACGAATCGAGGAGCTCCGCCAGCCGACCCTGGAAGTCGGGGGCGACCCCGGCCGTCGGCTCGTCCAGCAGGACGTACTGCGGGTCCCGCATCAGCTGTCGAGCCACCTCGAGCAGCCGCACTTCGCCTCCGGACAGGGCCCAGGGGTGGTCGGACGCCTTCCCCGCCAGCCCGATGCGCTCCAGCATGTCCCCGGCCTTCTGGACGACCTCCGAGCGGATCCGCCGGCCCAGGAGCGATGGGAGCCATCCCTGCGCGGGATCGTCGACCGCGACGGTGAGGTTCTGGAGCACCGTGAGCGAGGCGAATCCTCGAGGTGTCTGGAACGTCCTGCCCACCCCGAGATGGGCGATCTCGTCCGGGGCGAGGCGGGAGACATCTCGGCCCCCGATCAGGACCCGTCCGGCGTCCGGCGAGACGACGTTGGTGATGGTGTTGAACAGGGTGGTCTTCCCAGCACCGTTCGGGCCGATGAGGCCCGTCAGCTGGCCGGGCCGTGCCTCGAAGCTGACACCGGACAGGGCGACCAACCCACCGAACCGCTTCGTCACATCCTGCACGCGGATGGATCGGTCCTGGCCCGTCGGCATCGTCGGCTCGTGCCGGTCGGCGGATGGATCGGACCTATGCACGTGTCCGCAACCTCGGGATGATCGACCGTTGCGATGGCTGGGCCGCGGCTCCGGTGAGGACGTTCTCCGGTGGACGCACCTTGAGCACGACCACCATGAGCGCCCCCGTGAGCGCGAGGCGGAGCGACGAGACCAAGGCGGCGCGGTCGGGGCTGAGATCGATGAACCGGACGAGCTCCTGGAAGCCGATGAGGATGATGACGCCGATCAGGGCGCCGGACCGCTTGCGGACGCCGCCCAGGACGAGTGCGATCCAGACCGTGAACGACAGCTCCGCCGCGAACAGGCTCGGCACGACGAGCGTCACGTACATCGCGTACAAGCCCCCCGCCAGCCCGGAGATCGCCGAACCGAGGAGGAAGACCTGGAGCCGCAGGCGATCGACGTTCTTGCCGATCGACCGGGTGCCGAGCTCGTCGTCCGAGATGGCCAGAACGACCTGCCCGAACGGCGAATCCACGGTCCGGCGGACCAGCCAGTACACGGCGCCGAGGAAGGCCAGCACGAACAGCCCGAAGACCAGGACCTGCCCGTCCGCGGTGAGGAAGCTCTGGAACGGGCGGAGGATGATGAGCCCGATCAGACCGTTGGACACCGCTCGCGTGTTCACGAGGAGCGAATGGAAGACCTCCGCGAAGGCGAACGTCGTGAGGGCCACGTATTCGCCCCGGAGGCGCAGCGACGGCCATGCGGTGATGGCTCCGAACGCGAGGCCCGCCGCCACGGCGCCGAGGAGCCCGATCGGCATGGGGAGACCGGCCCCGAGACGGTAGTCGTCGAACGCCGTGGGTGGCGGTTGGGTGAGGATCGCGTACGCGTACGCCCCGGCCGCGACGTACGCCACGACGCCGAAGTTGATCAGGTTGCCGTAGCTGAACTGCAGATCGAGCGAGAGCGTGATGATCGCGTAGATCGCGATCACCGTGACGACGCCGGTCCCGAAGACGACCCAGTTCACGCGGCCTTCCCCGACCTGAGACCCTCGGGGCGGAACAGCAGCACGATCAGGATGATCAGGAACGGCACGGCGGTCTGATAGGCGCTGGGGAGCAGCAGCAGCGACAGCTTCATGCCCACACCCGTCAGGAGCGCCGCGACCAGCAGGTCCACGAGCGAGCCGAAGCCGGCGAAGATCGCCACGGCCACGATCAGGAGGATCTGCTCGAAGGCGAGGTCGGTCGTGAGCGTGCCGATGGCGCCCAGGCCGATCCCCGTGAGCCCAGCCGTGAACCCTGCGAACGCCCAGGCCGCTTGACTGGTCTGTTGCAGCCGGATCCCCCGGTTCTCGGCGAGCGCGGGGTTGATCGAGACGGCCCGAACCCGGAGCCCCATCCTGGTCATGGTGAGGAGGAGGTGGAGGAGCAGCGTGGTGACCAGGGCGGCGACGAGCACGATGAGCTGGAAGGGGTTCATCTGGAC
>JBHGAT010000246.1:0-3493 GCA_041946645.1 Candidatus Velamenicoccus archaeovorus
CATGGTCATGAACGAGATGCGCAAGTACGTCGAGGCCACCCTGGAGAAGATGACCCCGGCGAAGGCTCAGCAGATGGCCCGCTCCGTGATGCGGGGCGAGGGCAAGGAGCAGGTCCAGCGGTTCGCGCAGGATCTCATGGAGTGGTCGACCAAGAGCCGGGAGCGGCTGACCGAGCTGGTCCGCAGCGAGGTGCGGTCGCAGCTGAAGTCGCTCGGGGTGGCCACCCGGGACGAGGTCGACGCGCTGAAGACGCGGGTGCGCCTGCTCGAGCGTTCGGCGCCGAAGCGGTCCGCGGCCAAGCGCGCCACGGCCAAGCGCGCCACGGCCAAGCGCCCGTCGAGCGGGACCGCCCCGACCACCCCTTCCTCGTCCGCGGGGACCACGCCGCCGGGATCTCCGGCCGCCACCTGAGCAGCACGAGCGTGGCCCGGCGTCGGCTGGACACCGAGCTGGTCCGCAGAGGCCTGGCTCGGACCCGGGCCGAGGCGCAGGCCGCCGTGCGACGGGGCCTGGTCGTGGTGGGCGGCCGGCCCGCCGAGAAGCCCTCGACCCTCGTCTCCGCCGCCGAGCCGCTCCACGTGACGGGCCCCGCGCGGCGGTTCGTCTCCCGCGGCGGGGAGAAGCTCGAGGCGGCGCTCGTTCGGTTCGGCATCGCCGTGACCGGCCGGGACTGCCTGGACGTGGGGGCCTCGACCGGCGGCTTCACCGACTGCCTGCTCCGGCGGGGAGCGGCCCGGGTCGCGGCGGTGGACGTGGGGTACGGGCAGCTCGACTGGTCGCTGCGGACGGACCCACGGGTGATCGTGCTCGAGCGCACGAACGTGCGCGATCTGTCCCCGGGCGACCTGCCGTTCGCGCCGCAGGTGGTCGTGGCGGACGTCTCCTTCATCTCGCTCCGTCTGGTGGTGCCGGTCGTGGCCCGCCTGGCCGCGGCGGGGGCCGTCTGGGTGCTCCTGGTCAAGCCACAGTTCGAGGCCGGGCCGGCCGAGGTGGGCCGCGGCGGTGTGGTCCGCGATCCGCGCGTGTGGGCCGGCGCGATCGACGGGGTCCTCGAGGCGTGCACCGGCGCGGGGCTCGTGCCGACCGGCGTGATGGCCTCGCCGCTGCGGGGTCCGGCCGGCAACGTGGAGTTCCTCCTGGCCGCGACCACGCCCCCGGCCGACGCACCGGGGCGCCCCGACGTGGAGGCCGCCGTCGCGGAGGGGCTGGCGATCGGGGCAGCCGGATGACGCGGGTGGGGTTCGTGGTTCACCCGGCGAGGCAGGCCGCAGCGGAGGCGGCCGGGCGGCTGACCGCCTGGCTCGAGGGACGCGGGGTCGAGGTCCGCCGGTTCGCCGGGCCCGGCACCGAGGAGGCCGAGGCCGCCACGGCGTTCGCGGCCGGGCTCGACCTGCTCGTATCGGTGGGGGGCGACGGCACCTTCCTGCGGGCGGCGCACGTGGCGTCGCGCAGCGGCTGTCCGATCCTGGGCGTCAAGGTGGGGCGGGTCGGGTTCCTGACCGAGGTGGAGCCCGATCGCGCCCCGGCCATGATCGAGGCTGTGATGGAGGGGACCGCCGCGATCGAGGACCGGCTGGCCGTGGTGGCCGAGTCGGCCGGCGGCGCGTTCGAGCCGCAGTGGGCCCTGAACGAGATGATGGTCGAGAAGCGGGCCCGGCACCGGCTGGTCCGCCTGGCGCTGTACGTGGAGGACGTGTACGTGACCACGTTCTCCGCGGACGGTGTGATCGTGGCCACCCCCACCGGCTCGACCGCCTACTCCTTCTCGGCCGGGGGGCCCATCGTGACGCCGACGATCCCGTGCATCCTGGTGACGCCGGTCGCCGCCCACATGGTGTTCGACCGGACGCTCGTGCTCGGCCCCGACCAGCACGTCACGCTGGAGGTGGTGGGGGAGGAGCCCGGACTGATCTCGGCCGACGGGCGCGAGAGCATGGAGCTGCCGGTGGGCGCTCGCGTCCGGATCGGCGCCGCACCCCACCCGGCCCGGGTGGTCCGTCCCGACGAGGCCCCGCCGTTCCACGCGCTGGTCCGGGACAAGTTCGACCTGCCCGACGGTCCTGTCGCTCCCACGGGCTAGGATCGGCCGGTGCTCCGCGAGCTGCACATCAGCGGGCTCGGCGTGATCGAGGAGCTCGATCTCGAGCTCGACCCCGGGCTGAACGTCCTCACCGGCGAGACCGGAGCCGGCAAGACCATGATCACCGTGGGGCTCGCCCTGGCCCTGGGGGCCCGGGCGTCGTCCACCATGGTCCGCGCGGGCTGCTCGGCCGCGCGCGTCCAGGCCCGGTTCGACGCCCCGCCGGCGGCCGAGGAGGCCGGCTGGGCGGAGGACGGCGAGCTGATCCTGTCGCGCTCGGTGGGCGCCGACGGCCGGAGCTCGGCCCGGGTGGGCGGCCAGCTCGCGCCGGTCTCGGCGCTGGCCGGGCTGGCCGGCTCGCTGGTCGAGCTGCACGGGCAGCATCAGGGCCTCCGCCTCCTGTCCCCGGGAGCACAGACGGCGTTCCTGGACCGGTTCGCCGGGGCCGAGCACCTCGAGCGCGTCGCCACCTTCCGGGAGCGGCACCGGCGCCTGGCCGAGGTCCGGGGCCGGCTGGACGAGCTCTCGGCGGCCTCCCGCGAGCGCGAGCGGCAGATCGACCTGCTGGCGTACCAGGTCCGCGAGATCGAGAGCGCCGCGATCCACCCGGGCGAGCTCGTCGAGCTCGAGGCCGAGGCGACCCGCCTGGCTCACGCCGAGATGCTGGCCGAGCGCTCGGTGCTGGCCGCCGAGACCCTCTCGGCGGAGGGGGCCGGCCCGGAGGCCCTCGCGGTCGCGGCGGCCGCGCTCGAGGAGGCCGCCCGGGTGGATCCCCTGGCCTTGGCGCTCGCCCGGCGGGCCCGGTCGCTGGCCGAGGAGGCCGTGGACCTGGCCCGCGAGGTCCGGGCGTACCGCGAGGGCGTCGAAGCGGACCCCCAGCGCCTGGAGGCGGTTCGGGAGCGGATCGCGGCCCTGCAGGCGCTCCAGCGCAAGTACGGGGAGGGGGAGGAGGGTGTCCTGGCCTACCTGGAGGAGGCCCGGGCCCAGCTCGCGGCGTTGGGTGGCACGGATCGTGAGCGGGAGCGCCTGGCGGAGGAGGCCGCGCGGCTCGGGGCCGAGGTGGAGGCGCTCGCCGCCGAGCTCACCGCGGCGCGCACCGGGGCCGCCCCCAGGCTCGCCGCGGCGATCCAGGCCGAGCTCCGCGAGCTGGGGATGGAGGGTGCCGGCGTCGAGATCGCCCTCCGAACGCTGCCCGAGACCGGCTCGGCCGGGGACGAGCGGGCCGAGCTCCTGTTCTCGGGCGGCGAGCGACAGGTCCCCCTGCCGCTGTCCAAGGTGGCCTCCGGCGGGGAGCTGTCGCGGACCATGCTGGCCTGCCGGAGCGTCCTGGTGGACCTCGACGAGACCCCGACGCTGGTGTTCGACGAGGTCGATGCGGGGATCGGGGGGCGAGCGGCGGCCGCGGTGGGGCG
>JBHGAT010000247.1:0-3481 GCA_041946645.1 Candidatus Velamenicoccus archaeovorus
ACCTGGCCGTGCAGGAGCCGGTCGATGTCCGACTCCCAATCGCGGAACCGCGGGCACGCCAACGTGCACAGCGAGCACCCTTTGTCGCCGTGGGTGCACCGGTCGACACCGTCCTCCTGCAGCTGGACGGGCACGTTGTCCTGGTAGCCGAGCACGTGGAACGGGCAGGCGACGATGCAGGCGGTGCATCCGGTGCAGAGCCCCGTGGCCACGACCTCGTGATACAGGTCGAACCACTGGGTGTTGTCCTTGGCGGGAGCCATCGCCCGGAAGCATAGCGCGCGGCTCCCGAACCCAGCCCCGCCGCGGTGGGCCGGCGGACCGGGGTCCTTGGGGACCAACGGCCGTGGACGCAGGTCTGGGCTCCCGGCGCCGGGGCGCCCAGGTCGCGCTCAGATGGCGCTCAGATGGCGAAGGACTCGCCGCAGGCGCACTCGTGCTTGGCCTGCGGGTTCAGCATCTTGAGGCCACCGCCGAGCAGCGCGTCGTTGAACTCGAGGGTGGAGCCCCGAACGATCGGCGCGCTCCGGGGGTCGACCAGGACCCGGACGCCGAAGGCGTCGATCACGTGGTCCTCGGGCCCCGGTCCGTCGGCGAACGACAGCTCGTAGGAGAAGCCCGAGCACCCGCCGGCGACCACGCGGACCCGCAGGACGGCGGCCTCCCGGCCCTCCCTGGCGGCCAGCTGGGCGATCTTGCGGGCGGCCTTCTCGGTGACCGTGATGGTGGTGGCGGTGTCGCTCTCCATGCCCCTCAAGGATACCCCGGGGCCCGGGATCACCCCGGCATCAGGGGCTCGAGGGCGTCCCGAACGGCCTCGGAGAGCGTTGGGTAGGCGTGGATCGCCCGCCCGAGGGCCTCGACCGGCGCCCGCGAGGCCATGGCCGCCACCACCTCGTGGATCATCGTGCCGGCCTCCTCGGACACGATGTGGCCGCCCAGGAGCTGGCCCGTTCCGGCATCCGCCACCAGCTTGACCAGTCCGTGGGTCCGTCCGTCGATCCGGGCCCGCTCGTTGTCGCGCATCCGGACGGTGCCGGTACGGACGTCGTGACCGGCGGCGCGAGCCTGCTCCTCGGTGAGGCCGACGCTCGCGACCTCGGGGTCGCAGAACGTGACCCGCGGCACCACCCGGTAGTCGCGGTGCCGGGGTCGCCCCAGGATGTCCTCGGCCACGATCGCCGCCTCGTAGTTCCCGACGTGCGTGAACAGCAGGTCCCCCGTGGCGTCCCCGGCCGCCCAGATGCCCTCGGCGGTGGTGCGGAGCGTGGGACCGAGGATCGGCTTGGCGTGCTCGTCGAGCGCCACCCCGGCCGCGGCCAGGTCGTGGACGTCGAAGCAGGGCCGGCGCCCCGCCGCCACCAGCAGCTCGTCGACCTCGAGCGGCTCGGCGCCGGCGATGTGCAGCCGCCACCGGCGCCCGTCGTGCTCGGCGCGCTCGATCCGCACGTTCGGTCGGAGCCGGATGCCCTCCTCCTCGAGCGCCGGCGAGAGCGCCGCGGCGGCGTCGGGATCCTCGTTGGGGAGGATCCGGGGGGCCAGGTCGAGGGCCGTGACGGCCGAGCCGAACCGCGCGTAGATCTGCGCGAACTCGAGCCCCACGGCTCCCGTCCCCACGACCCCCAGCGAGTGCGGCACCGCCTCCGGGCGCCAGATCGCCTCCTTGTTGGTCCAGGAGGGCCCGTCCTGCAACCCCTCGATGGGCGGCGCGACCGGCTCGCTCCCGGTGGTGAGCACGATCCGATCGGCCTCGAGCGCCGTGCCGTCGGCCAGCTCGATCCGGCGGGGGCCGGCCAGCCGGGCCTCCTCCAGGAACACCCGGATCCCGGCTCGCTCGAAGGGCCGGGCTCCCCCGCCCGACTGGGCCTGGATCACGCTGCGGATCCGCTCGCGCACCGCCAGGAAGTCGATCTCGACCTCGGGGATCCGCACCCCGAACGGCGCGGCGCCGCGGGCGAGCTGGGCGAGCTTGGCGCTCCGCAGCATCACCTTGGTGGGCACGCACCCGTAGTGGTTGCACTCGCCCCCGAGCCTGTCCCGCTCGGCGATGGCCACCCGCAGGCCCGCCCGGGCCAGCCGGAACGCGACCTCCGAGCCGGTCCCGCCGCCGCCGATCACGAAGACGTCGAGGCGCTCCACGCGCGTATCCAACCACCCTCGCGGCCGAGCCGTTCCCGAGGCGGTCGTCCCGCAGCGCTCGTCTACCATGGCCGTGGATGGCTCTCACCGATCTGCGGGCCCGCCTGTCCGGTGCCCTCGACCCCGACCCCCGCCCGGAGCCGCCCCCGGGGGATCGCCTGGCCGGCGTCCTGCTGCCCGTGCTCGACGGCGGCGAGCCCTGGGTGCTCTTCACGCGCCGGACGGAGCATCTCCCGCGCCACGCCGGCGAGATCTCGTTCCCCGGCGGCCTCCAGCATCCGGGGGACCCGAGCCTCCGGGCCACCGCGCTGCGGGAGACCACGGAGGAGCTCGGCATCCGGCCGGCCGACGTCGAGGTGCTCGGGGCCCTTCCGCCGGTGCACACGACCGTGTCGGGGATCCTGATCGTGCCGTTCGTCGGGCTGCTCCGGGGCCGCCCGGCCCTCACGCCGAGCGTCGACGAGATCGCCGAGGTCCTGGAGTTCCCGCTGGCCCGGCTGATGGCCGTCGAGACCGAGGTGGACATCCCGCGTGGGAGCCGCGTCTACCACGGGTACGCCTACGAGATGGAGGGCGGCACGATCTGGGGCGCCACGGCCCGGATCCTCCATAGCCTGATCGAGCCCCTCCGGGAAGGAGCGTCATGAGCCCGCCGACCCCCGCCGAGACCGAGCCCTACCTGCCGTCCGACGCCGAGCTGCGGTCGATCCTCGGCGACGCCCGCACGATCGCGGTGGTCGGTCTCTCGTCCAAGCCCCTCCGCGAGTCGTACCAGGTGGCCGCCTACCTGCAGCGCAAGGGGTACCGCATCGTCCCCGTGAACCCGAACGAGACCGAGGTGCTGGGGGAGACGTCCTACCCCTCGCTGCTCGACGTGCCGGAGGACGTGGACATCGACGTGGTCGACGTCTTCCGGAAGGCGGCCGACACCCCTCCGGTGGCCGAGCAGGCCGTGCGCCGTCAGGCCAAGGTGCTGTGGTTGCAGGACGGTATCGTGAACGACGACGCCCGGCGCATCGCCGAGGAGGGCGGCATGACCGTCATCATGGGCGTGTGCATCCGGCGGACCAGCAAGCGGCTCTCGGGGGAGGACTGACGTGCAGGCTTGGGAGTACTTCGTGGCCCCGCTGCTCGAGCACAACCCGGGCGAGATCCTGAACACGTTCGGGGCCGAGGGGTGGGAGCTCGTCTCGGTGGTCCAGATCGCCAACCCGGCTGGCGGCCAGTCGCTCGTGGCCTACCTCAAGCGCCCCAAGGGATCCGGCTAGCCCTCACGATCGCCGGTTCAGCCGCCCGCGCAGCAGGAGCAGGGCGCCGATCAGCACGGCCAGGACGAGCAGGC
>JBHGAT010000248.1:0-3467 GCA_041946645.1 Candidatus Velamenicoccus archaeovorus
CGGATCACGTCCCACAGCGCGTCGAGGATCAGGTCGGCGTTCTCCGTGTCGACCTCGGCGATCGGCTCGTCGGCCAGGACGACCTCGGGCTCGGCGATCAGCGCCCGGGCCACGGCCACCCGTTGCTGCTGGCCGGCCGAGAGCTCGAACGTGCGGTTGTGGAGCCGGTCGGCCAGGCCCAGCCGGCCCAGCCACGTCGCGGCGCGCTCCCGGGCCTCGACCAGCTCGACGCCGGCCACCCGCAGGGGGAGCTCGACGTTCTCCACGGCCGACAGCGTGGGCAGCAGGCCGAAGCTCTGGAACACGATCCCCATGCCGCGGCGGCGGAGCTCGATCGTGGCGTCGTGCCCGAGGGCCGAGACGGGCCGCCCCTTCCACCGGACCTCGCCCCGGTCGGGGCGGTCCATGCCCGATAGGAGGCCGATGAAGGTCGTCTTGCCGGAGCCGGACGGTCCCATCAGCGCGACGAAGTCCTTCGACCGCAGCTCGAGCGAGGCGCCCCGGACCGCCATCACCCCCGCGGCGCCGTCGTACGTGCGGACCACCTCCTCGGCCGACAGGATCGGTTCGGTCACGGCGACCCCTCCCGATCGACCAGGCCGCCCTCGCCCCGACGGCGGATCCGGACCTCGGTGTCCCGGACCTCGACCTCGAGGTCGCTGCCGGCCAGCGCATCGACGGCCTCCTCGGGCAGCCGGAGCTTCCCGTCCGGCCCGATCGGCCCGGCCGGCGTGCCCTCCACGACGAGCTGGCCGTCGCGGAGCCGGACCTGGCGCCGGGCTCGCCTGGCGGCGATGAGGTCGTGGGTCACCATCACCACGGTGACGCCGAACTCCCGGTTCACGTCCTGGAACGCGTCGAGCACGCGGCCGGCCGACCCGCTGTCGAGCTCGGCCGTGGGCTCGTCGGCGAGCAGGATCCGAGGGACGTTCGAGAGGGCCACCGCCACGGCCACCCGCTGCTGCTCGCCGCCGGACAGCTGACCCGGACGGTGGTGGGCGCGCTCGGCCAGGCCCACGAGCTGGAGCAGCTCCTCCACCGAGCGACGCTCGGCCGGCAGGCTCGAGCCCCGGGCGGTGGAGGGCAGGCGGACGTTCTCCCGCACGGTGAGGTAGGGGACCAGGTTCCGGGCGGTGCCCTGCCACACGAATCCGACCGTGCTCCGCCGGTAGTCGGTCAGCCGGTCCTCGTCGAGGCGGCCGAGGTCGACGCCGTCCACGATCACCTCGCCGGCCGTGGGCCGGTCCAGACCCCCGATCAGGTTGAGGATCGTCGACTTGCCCGAGCCGCTCGGCCCCACGATGGCCAGGAACTCGCCCTCGTGGATGTCCAGGTCCACCCCGGCCAGCCCGACCACCCCCGTGTCGGCGATCCGGTAGATCTTGTGCACGTGCCGGAACCGGACGAGGGCCTCGCGCATCACTCGGCCTCCCCTCGCAGGACCGAGGTCACCGACGTGCGCAGCAGCGCTCGGAGGGCCGCCAGCAGCCCCAGCGCCGTGGCCACCCCGATCGCCACCACCGAGATCCCGAGCGACGTCCAGTCCAGGACCATGACCGGCGGCGGGAAGGCCGCGCCGAGGCTCTTGCCGACGTACGGCATCATCAGGCGGAGGATCCCGTAGCCGAGCCCGGCCCCGGCCAGCACGGCGAACCCGATCAGGACGCCCTGCTCGATCGTGAGGACGCCGGTGATCTGGCCGGGCTCGGTCCCCATCGCCCGGAGCGCCGCGAACTCGAACTCGCGCCGCCGCTGCGCGAAGTACAGGCCGACCGCCACCCCGATCACCACGAGCCCGAGCCCGCCCGCGGCCGCGGTGAAGTGCATCCCCACGGCCAGGCTCTGGGGCAGCTGCGAGAGGAAGGCGATGATCGGTCCCGCGCTCGTGGTCTGGCCGACCACGAACCCCTCCGCGCGCAGGGCCGGTCGGGGGTCCGACCCCATGGCCCATACCTCGCCGAGCGACAGGCCCGCCTCGGGGATCCGGGCGAACGCCTCCAGAAGCGCCGGCGCCGGCACCACCATGAACTCACCGGCCACCGTGGGGAACGAGTCCGCCACGGCGACCTCGCGGAAGTCCAGCAGCTGGCCGCCCATCGTCGCCTCGAACGAGGCGCCCTGCGAGGACAGCACGCCGGGGGAGACCAGCGCGGGGATCGGCGGGCCCGGCGGCGCGAAGCCGCCGAGCACGTGCCCGGCGCCCGTCCGGATCGACAGCGAGCCGTCGGGACCGATCGAGCCGTCGCTGCCCCGCCAGCGGAGGGGCTCCCAGCTCGACACGTCCACCCGCTGCCCGCCGACCGCGAGCGACGGAAGGGAGAGCCGCAGGAGCGTCGGGGCGGCGCCGACGTCCTCGTCCACGACGGCGAGCGAGAGCAGCCGGACGGCGCCTTCGGCCGGCGCCTCGTAGGTGTGGTCGCCGGGCTCCAGGGCGCCGAGGTCGGCCGCGACGACCTCGCCGCTCGCCCGCTGGAACGTCGCCACCAGGTCGAGGCCGGCGGCGTTCGCGTCGGCGGCCACCTCGGCGCTCACCGTGCCGCCGGACACGGCCAGGCCACCGCGATCGGTCTCGAGCGCGGCCAGCCAGTCGGACTCGGATGTGTCCGAGTAGTCGGCCCGCCACCAGCCGCCCCGATCGTACGTGGACGGGTCGACCGCCAGGACCACCGGCGTGATCGAGAAGCCGCCGGGCACCGGGAAGACGGGCTCGCTGCGGATCAGCGGCGTGGCGTTCGGAGGCATGCGCCCCAGGGCCACCAGGGGCTGCTCCGGTGCCCCGATCTGCACCCGCCAGTCGGCGCCGACCTGCTGGTGGGCGCTGTCCTCGTGGTTCCGCATCACGATGGCGCGGTACGAGGTGGAGACGACCAGCAGCCCCACCGAGAGCAGGAGCAGGAGCGACGTGGCGAAGCTCGTCCCCGGCGAACGGCCCAGACGGCGGGCGGACAGATACGCCGACAGGTTGCGCACCCGGCCGAACCGCCGGTCGAACCGCTGCAGGACGAACAGCAGCAGCCGCAGGGCCAGGAACGACAGCCCGAAGATCAGGAGCGTGGGCGCGAGCAGGACCAGGGGGTCCAGCGTGCCGCGGTCGAAGGACGGGACGAACCCGCTGTTGCGGACCTGGAGGAACGCGAAGATCCCGAGGGGCAGGACGACCACCTCGACGGGGATCCGGGACAGCAGGGGGCGATCCTCGCGCGAGAGCAGCCGGCGCTCCTCGAGGATCGTGCGGCGCACGTGGGGGATCGACAGCAGCAGCAGCGTGAGCGCGCCGACGAGGGCGCCGGCCAGGCCCAGGAGCTCGGCCTGCGTCCCGAGCCGGATGGGGAAGAGGACGCCCGGGAGCGAGGGGCCGTTCGAGCGGGAGGCCAGCAGGGCCAGGGCCATCCCGAACAGCAGCCCCAGCGGGTACGCCACCACGGCCGAGAGCAGCGCCTGGATCCCCTGACCGGCCATCAGCTTGC
>JBHGAT010000249.1:0-3461 GCA_041946645.1 Candidatus Velamenicoccus archaeovorus
TGACGTGCGAGCGGCGCGAGGCCGGGTTCCGGTTCCCGTCGCTCGATGCCTGCCGCGAGTGCTTCCGCACCAGCACCGGCGGCGAGGTCGTCCTCCGGTCGATGCTCCCGCCGGAGCGCGCCGCCGAGTTCGAGCGCGAGGCGATGCGACTCGCGGCGTCGTTCGCCGAGGTCGAGGACGGCGGGATCGTGATCCGGAACGCGTACCTACGCGTCCTGGCCCGCAAGCGCTGACGATCGGTCCACGCCCGGCGGGATCCGCATCGCGATCGCGAGGAGCACGAGCATCGTGACCAGCCCGAGCGCGAACGCCCCGACCAGGCCCGAGCGCAGCGTCGAGTCCGTGGCCTGGGCGAACGCCACGCTCGCGCCGGCCAGCCCGGCGCCGACGGCCACGCCGAGCGTGTCCATCAGCAGCGTCGCCGAGAGGTGGCCGGCCTGCTCGGACCCCGCGGCCGCGTTCATCACCGAGAGCGGGATCGTGGGGAACGCGATCCCCATGCCGAGCCCCGCCACCGCCCATCCCGCGTACGGGACGACCAGCGGGACGTCGAGCATCCCGATCGTCACGGCCAGGCTGCCCGCGAAGAGCAGCACCGTGCCGATCTGGACCAGGCGACCGAGCGCGAACCGGTTGGCCACGCTCGACTGCCACCAGCTGCCCAGCGACCACGTGACCGTCGCGAGCGTGACCACGATCCCGGCCTCGGCCACCGAGCGCCCCCGCACGTCGGTCAGCATCAGCGGGACGAACGCGTCCACGGCCAGGAACCCCACCGACAGCAGGAACGCCGCGGCCGCCGCGGCGGGGAGCCCGGGGCGCGCGCGGAGGGTCCCCTCCGGCACGATGCGCAGCAGCGCCGGCAGGGCGATCGGCAGGCCCACGCCGATCAGCGCGATGCTCCAGATCGAGAGGTCGGTCAGCCCGGCCAGCACGCCCGCGGCGCCGATCGCGAGCACCAGCGGCCACAGCAGCGTGATCCGGGCCTCGCGATCCGCGGTCGTGGACAGCGCCGGGAACACCAGCGCCGCCGCGACCGCCAGGATCGGGATCGGCACCACGAAGGCCCAGCGCCAGCCCACCGTGCTCGCGATCAGCGCACCGATGGCCGGTCCCACCAGCCCCGGCAGGATCCACATCGCCGCCAGCAGCGCGAGCACCCGTGCCCGCACGTCGTCGGGATAGGTCTTCGCCACGGTCCCGAGCGACACGGCGTACATCGCGCCGCCGCCCACGCCCTGCAGCAACCGCGCGAACACCAGCATGAGCATCGACGGCGCAAGTGCCGCGAACACCAGGCCGCCTCCGTACACGACGAGCGTCACCGCGAGCAGCTTCCGGGCGCCGAACCGGTCGAGCGCGTGCCCCGCGATCGGGATCGCCGCGAACTGCCCGAGCCCCGACGCGCTGAACGTCCAGCCGTACAGGGCCACGTCGCCGAGGTCCCGACGGACGGCCGGCATGATCGTCGTGACGATCAGGATCTGCACGGCCACGAGCATCTCGAGCATCAGCAGCCCGGCCGTGAGCCGCCCTCGGGCCCCCGCGAAGACCTCCCGCCACCGGGGTGCCGCCGCCGCGGTCGCCGCGCGCTCCGCTCCCGCCATCGGACCCAGCTTACGAGCCAAGGCTCAACCGGCCGCGACCAGGCGCGCGCCGAGCTCGCGGGTGACCTCGACGATCAGGTCGACGTCCCGCTCGCGGGTCCGCCAGTTCACCACGGCCGGGCGGAACGCCACGCGCCCCTCGAACACCGTGGTGCCGAAGTGCACCCGCCCGTCCTCGAGGATGGCCTGGCCGAGCCGCGCGTTGAGGTCGTCGAGCCGCTCCTCGGGCACGCCGGCCGGGCGGAACCGGAAGCAGACGATGTTCAGGGGGACGTCGGCCAGCCGCTCCAGGTCCGGTGCGTCGTCCACGCGCTCGGCCAGCCGGTGCGCGAGGTCCAGGCAGCGCTCGACGATCGCTCGATAGCCCGAGCGACCGTAGGCGCGGAGCGTCGTCCACACCGCCAGGCTCCGCGCCCGGCGCGAGCTCTCGGGGCCGCGGTTCAGGAAGCCGGGGTGGGGGTCATCGGGGTCGGGGAGGTACGCGGCGCTCAGCGAGAACGCCGGCAGCAGCAGCCCGGCATCGCGGACGAACGCGAACCCCGACTCGTACGGCACGTTCAGCCACTTGTGGCCGTCGGCGATCACCGAGTCGGCCTGGCCCACGCCCTCGACCAGGTGGCGGGTCCGCGGTGACACCGCCGCGAACAGCCCGAACGCCCCGTCCACGTGCAGCCACGCGCCGTGCGCGTGCGCGAGCTCGGCCATCGCGCCGATCGGGTCGAAGTCCCCCGCGTTCACCTCGCCGGCGCTCGCGATCACGACGCTCGGGGCGCCGCCGAGGGCCGAGAGCTCGCGCTCGAGCGCGCCGAGGTCGATCCGGCCGGCCGCGTCGCGGACGAGGAGCTTCGGCCGCCCCCGACCGATCCCGAGCATCGCGAGGGCCTTGGTGTCGCTTGGGTGCAGGTGGCCCGACGCGAACACGGGCACCGGCGGCAGGCCGGACAGCCCCTCCTGGTCCACGTCGACCCCCTGCTGCGATCCCCACCACCGCCGGGCCGCGGCCAGCGCGACGAAGTTGGCCATCGTGGCCCCGGTCGTGAGCACCCCGCCCCAGCCCGAAGGAAGCCCGAACAGCTCGAGCAGCCACCGGATCGCCACCGCCTCGAGCTGCGAGGTCAGCGGCGCGCCCACCCAGTCGGCGCTGTTCTGGTCGACGACGGACGCCAGCCAGTCCGCCCCGAGCGCGGCCGGCGTCACGCCGCCGGTGATGAAGTGGAAGTAGCGGGGGCCCGAGGAGGCCAGGAACCCGGCCGAACGCTCGAGCACTTCGCGCAGCGCTGCCACGGCACCCGAGCCCTCCTCGGGGAGGTCGCCGCCCACCGACCCCGCCGCCGTCTCCGCCTCCGGATCCCGGACCGGGAGCTCGTCCAGGCTGCCGAGGTACCGGCGGGCCTCCTCGACGATCAGGTCCAGGACCTCGGCCAGCTCCTCGCGGCCCGGGCCGGTGGCGGCGGAGCGTGAGCCCTGCGCCGCTTCGGTCTCCATCTCGGCCGATGCTACCCGCCGGTCGCCGATACGGCGGACTTGTCTACCACGTGGTAGATGGTCGATAATCTGCCGGATGGTAGAGAGCGAAGCGGCACCGGAGCGCGGCCGCACGCCCCGGGCGACCTCGATCGTCCGGCGGCTGGCCGGCAAGAAGGTCCTGGTCACCGGCGTGACCGGGTTCCTGGGGCAGGCCGTGCTCGAGCGGCTCCTCACGGACTTCCCGCAGACCCGGGTGGCCGTGCTGATCCGGCCGCAGCTCGGCTCGAGCGGGCGGCAGCGGCTCGAGACGCTGGTGTCGCGGCCCACGTTCGAGCCGCTCCGCGACGCGGTCGGCGCCGACGGCGTGCCGCAGGTGCTCGACGAGCG
>JBHGAT010000025.1:0-12897 GCA_041946645.1 Candidatus Velamenicoccus archaeovorus
GGCCATCACCCACTCCGCGAACGCCGTGCGCTTGCCCACACGCGTCTGGAGGATCCACAGCCTGCCCTTCTCGATCGTGAACTCGATGTCGCACATGTCGCGGTAGTGGCGCTCGAGCGTGTCCATGGTCTGGAGCAGCTGCCCGTACGACGTGGGATCGAGCTCCTCGAGCTCGGACAGGTGCAGGGTGTTGCGGATCCCGGCCACCACGTCCTCGCCCTGGGCGTTCGGCAGGTAGTCGCCGTAGGGGACCTTCTCCCCGGTGGCCGGGTCGCGGGTGAAGGCCACCCCGGTCCCCGAGTCGATCCCCCGGTTGCCGAACACCATCGCCACGATGTTCACGGCGGTGCCCAGGTCGTCGCTGATCTTGTTCTGGCGCCGGTAGTCGCGGGCGCGCTTGCCGTTCCAGGACCTGAAGACGGCCTCGATCGCGAGCTTCATCTGCTCGCGCGGCTCGGTGGGGAAGTCCCGGCCCGTGTGCTCGCGGTAGATCGCCAGGAACCCGCCGATCAGCTGCTTGAGGTCCTCCGCCTCGAGGTCCGTGTCCTTGGCGTCCGGCCCCTTCCGGTCCTTCGCCGCGCCGAGGGCCTCCTCGAACGCATCGCCCGGCACGCCCATCACGATCTTGCCGAACATCTGGATGAACCGCCGGTAGGCGTCGTAGGCGAACCGCCAGTCCCCGTCGGACTGCTTGGCCAGACCTTGGAGCGAGTCCTCGTTCAGCCCGAGGTTGAGGACGGTGTCCATCATGCCGGGCATCGAGAACTTGGCCCCCGAGCGGACGCTCACCAGGAGCGGGTCGTCGGCATCCCCGAGGCGCTTGCCCATGGCCCGCTCGAGCGCCTGGAGATGCTCCTCGACCTCCGGCTCCAGGCCGTCGGGGAAGCGGTCCTCCTTCAGGTAGGTGAGGCACGCCTCGGTCGTGATCGTGAACCCCGGGGGCACCGCGAGCCCCATGTTGGTCATCTCGGCCAGGTTGGCGCCCTTGCCGCCGAGGAGGTCCTTCATGTCCTTGTTGCCCTCGGAGAAGTCGTAGACGTACTTGGTCATCGGTGCCTCCGCGTTCGAAGGGGTTCGACCGTCCAGTCTACGCAGGTCGGCAGGGTCGGGCGGTGGGCCGGTGAGAGGCCACCAGACGGGTCGATCGCCGGTGGCTACGCGGCCGCGCGCTGCAGGAGCTCGAGCGTCGGGGCGTCGCTCCCGAACAGCACCCGGACACGGCGACCCTGGACCGGCAGCACCACAGCCGGCTGGCTCGTGCCGATCCAGGCGTCCATCGCGCTCGCGAACTCCGAGGCGTCCCTCGACGTGTCCCAGACGGTCGAGAGCTCCAGGGCCACCCGGTCGCCGTCCGACCATGCCCGGTAGATGCCGCCGTCCCAGCCCTCGGCGGCGGAGGCCGCCGTCGTCCCGTCGATCCGGAGCCCCAGGAGGATCGACAGGAACGCCTCCCCCACCTCCATCACATCGAGGTCCTTCCACCCAGGTCCGAGACCGGCCGCGACCTGCGGGACGTCGACGGGCGTCGGCACGTCGTTCGGGTACCGCTCGGGATGCATGACCTGCTCGGTCGAGAGCGGGAAGTGCTGCAAGGCCCGGTCGATCGCCTCGATCCCGCCTCGCGCGTCCATCGCCTGCATGAACCCCAGGCCGGCCGTGTACGGCCAGGTCTGGGTCTGCAGGACGAAGGGCGGGATGCCCGCGGTCGAGGGTCCGGTCTGCAGGCCGACCTGGAGCTGCTCCTGGATCGACAGGAACCGCTGGGCGTACGCCAGCATGAAGTACGTGGCGCTGCCCTCGACGGCGCCGACCGCCGCCTCGGCCGCCTCGTCCCGGCACGTGATCCCCAGGTGATCGACCCGGGACAGCCCGAAGTGCTGGTCGTCGAGCGCATGGGTCAGCTCGTGCGCAAGGGTCACGCGCTCGTACGGCGAGGGCTCCTCGCCGCCCAGGAAGACCAGCTGCTTGGTGAGGGTGTCGTAGAACCCGATCACCTGGCTGCCCGCGAAGCGCTCCAGCACGGCTCGGAGGTCGGTCCCCGGCGGGATCGCCCCGAGCGTCTGCCAGGCCAGGCTCCGCCGCCGGTACAGGCTCGCCGGGTACGACTCGTCGAAGGACGCTTCCAGGTCGTGCACCATCTCGTCGTGGTCCACCGCATCGACCGCCACCGGGTCCACGAACCGGAGCTCCCGGACCTGCTGGATCTGGTCCTCCACCGTTCGGATCGCCGGCGGCGTGGGCCCCTCCGGCGTGACCCCCGAGGGTGGCGGGGCCGGCGGGCGCGGACAGAGCCGCTCGAGGGCGGCCAGGGCCGAGCCGGGACCGTCGGGCGGCGGCGAGGGCGTCTCCGGCGAGGCGGGCACCAGCACCGGGGAGACGGGGCCCTCGGGCGAAGGTGGGCCGCCCCCCGACCCGGTACAGGCCGGGACCAGCAGCACCATCGTGGCGAGGAGGGCCGCGGCCCGGCCGGCCCGCGTCATCGTCGAGGCACCATCACGCTGATCACGGAGAGCACGATGGCGAGGGCCGACAGCACCGCCGACACCCACAGCAGCCGGAGCGAGTTCAGCGAGCCCAGCGAGGTGACCACCAGGACCACGGCGGCCGCGATCATCAGGGCGAAGGCGGCCGCGTACCACCCCACCCGCCCCCGAGCCGGTCGGGGCCGTTCGGTCTCGGTCACAGTCGCTCGCTCAGGTACGCGACCAGGCCGTCCACCGGGATCCGGTCCTGCTGCATCCCGTCGCGATCGCGCACCGTGACCTGCCGGTCCTCGAGCGTCTCGAAGTCCACCGTCACGCAGTACGGCGTTCCCACCTCGTCCTGCCGGCGGTACCGCCGTCCGATCGACCCGGCGTCGTCGAAGTCGCACATCCAGCGCGGCTTCACCAGGTCGAAGACGCGCCGCGCCTCCGGCGTGAGCTTCTCGTTGCGGGAGAGCGGCAGGACGGCCACCTTGGTCGGTGCGAGGTCCTTGTGCAGCGCGAGGTACGTCCGCTTCTCGGTCCCTCCCTTGGCCGTGGGAGCGTCCTCGACCCGGTAGGCGTCGAGCAGGAACGCCAGGACCATCCGGTCCACGCCCGCGGCGGGCTCGATCACGTACGGGTGGTACCGCTCGTCGCGCTCCTGGTCGAAGTACGTGAGGTCCTGCCCGCTGGCGGCCTCGTGGGCCTTGAGGTCGAAGTCGGTCCGGTTGGCGATGCCCTCGAGCTCGCCCCAGTCCGTGAACGGGAACCGGTACTCGATGTCGACCGTGCGCTTGGAGTAGTGGGAGAGCTCCTCCTGCTCGTGGTCGCGCAGGCGCAGGTTCCCCTGGCGGATGCCCAGGTCCACGTACCATCGGAACCGCTGGTCGATCCAGTACTCGTGCCACTCCTCGTCGGTGCCCGGGACCACGAAGAACTCCATCTCCATCTGCTCGAACTCGCGCAGGCGGTAGATGAAGTTGCCCGGCGTGATCTCGTTCCGGAACGACTTGCCCTGCTGGGCGATCCCGAACGGCAGCTTCTTCCTGCTGGCCTGCTGGATCGTCACGAAGTCCACGAACATGCCCTGTGCGGTCTCGGGACGTAGGTACACGGCGTCGGCCTCGTCCTCCACCGGCCCGATGAACGTCTTGAACATCAGGTTGAAGTTCCGTGGCTCCGTGAACCGGCGGTGACCGCAGTTGGGGCACGCGGGGCCGTGCTCCATGTCGAGCGTCGTCTCGTCCTCCTCGTGGCCGGACTGGGGCGCGTGCCAGCCCGGGAGGTGGTCGGCCCGGAACCGCTGGTGACAGTTCAGGCACTCGACCAGCGGGTCGGTGAACGAGTCCAGGTGGCCGCTCGCCTGCCAGACCTTCGGCGACATGATCACCGCGGCGTCCAGGCCCACCACGTCGTCGCGGAGCTGGACCATCGAGCGCCACCAGGCGTTCTTCACGTTGCGCTTGAGCTCCACGCCGAGCGGCCCGTAGTCCCAGAACGACCGCAGCCCGCCGTAGATCTCGCTGGACGGGAACACGATGCCCCGGCGCTTGGCCAGGGAGGTGATGGCCTCCATGAGGTCGGCCACGGGAGGTCTCCTTTCCCGGCCGCTGGCGGCGGCCGCTGGCGTGGCAGGAAGTGTACCGAGGGCCGCCGGGACCGGGCCGGCACGGATCGTGCGTTCCGTCCGGCCGTCGCCCCGTCGCCGAAGGACCGATCCCGGCATGGACTTCCGGCCGGGTCCCAATGGCCGATTGGGATCGCCCGGGAGGCTGGGGTACGATCCCATCCGGGGGATACCCATGGAAACGTGCTGGAACTGCGGGGCCAAGCTCTCGCCCGACGTCGAGTGGTGCGGGCAGTGCTACACGGTGGTGAAGGTGCGGGGCCCCCTCAGTCGCGAGCGCGACCCCTCCAAGCGCGTGATCCGGGTCCCCGAGGCCGAGGTCAGACCCACCGTCGTCCGCAGCACCCCCACGAGCGTGGGGATCGTCGGCAAGCTGCTCTACACGGCCCTGATCGTCGGGGTGGGTGTGGCCATCTACGTCGGGCTCGACACGTGGGTGATCAGCGCGGGCAAGGCGGCCGTCGGGCTCCTCATGGCCGTGGTCGGCGCGTACGCCGTCCTCGGCATCGTGCTGCTGTGGTACACGTGGCGCCCCGCCCAGCGGGTGGTCCGGGTGGGCGGCGATGTGGTCTCCGTCTCGCGCCGCGGCGGAACACCCAAGGGCACGACCGTCCGTCGGTAGCCGCCGCGCGGGTACGCTCCCCGTGGTTCAGGCACCGCGTCGGCCGAGCCGAAGCTCCGAGGGAGTGCGATGGGCGCCACGGCCACCTGCTCGGCGTGTGAGGCACCGCTCCAGCCCGGCCTCGAGTGGTGCGGGCGCTGCAGCCGCCGCCGCCCCATCTCCGCCGCTCCCCCCTCACGCCCGGCGGCCCTCCACCCGTCTCCTCCCGGTGGCGGGCCGGCCCCACCACGTTCGGACCCGTCGGACGGATCGTGATCACGCTGGTCCTCGTGGCGCTCCTGCCGCTGTCCGGCGCGAGCGTCACCAGCCTAGGAGGGACGCCGACGCGGACGGGCGCTTCGTCATGGCCTCGGTCGGCGCCGTGGCGCTCGTGGCCGCGTTCCTCGTCTGGCTGAACGAGCTCTAGTCGGTCAGCCCGTCGCCGTCGGGAACGCCGCCGAACCGGCGCGAGCGCTTCTGGAAGTCTCGGATCGCCTCGTAGAGGTGCTCGCGGTTGAAGTCCGGCCAGAACACCGGGGTGAAGTAGAGCTCGGAGTACGCGGCCTGCCAGAGGAGGAAGTTGGAGATCCGCTCCTCGCCGCTGGTGCGGATGATCAGGTCGGGGTCCGGCATGTCCGGACGGTACAGCCGGCGGGCGATGCTCTCGGGGGTGATCTTCTCGCCCTTCAGGCGGCCGGCGTCGTGGTCGGCGAGCAGGCGCTTCACGGCGTCGGCGATCTCGACGCGTCCCCCGTAGTTGAACGCGATCGTGAGGGTCATCCCGGTGTTGTGCCGGGTCAGGTCCTCGGCGATCTCCATCTCGCGGAGCACCGACCGCGGCACCTTCCAGTCACGCCGGCCCAGGAACCGCACCCGGACGTTCAGGCGGTGGAGCTCGTCGCGCCGGCGCCGGAGCAGTCCCCGGTTGAAGCCCATCAGGTACCGCACCTCGGCCTTGGGCCGGTTCCAGTTCTCCGTCGAGAACGCGAACATCGTGAGCCAGCGCAGCCCGACCTCGACGCCGCCCTGGACCGTGTCCCACATGGCGGCCTCCCCGGCGGCGTGACCCTCGGTGCGGGGCAGCCCGCGCTGCTGGGCCCACCTCCCGTTCCCGTCCATGACGATGCCCACGTGGACCGGGAGCTTGTCCCGGTCGATGTCGGAGAGGTAGGTCACGTGCTGAGGCTCCTGGCGAGGATCGGCAGGCTGCGCATCCGGCGCTCCAGGTGGTACTCCGCGAAGCCGAACAGCACGGCTCGCGACTCCCTGCGTACCTGGGTGTCGGCGGTCGCCTCCCCGGCCTTGAGCAGGTCCCCGGCACCGAGCCCCGCCAGGTAGCCCAGCGCCGAGGACGAGACAGGCCCCGCGTCTGGCCCCGCGCACACCGAGCACACCGAACCGCCCTGGCCGGCCGAGAACAGGTGAGCGTCGGGACTGCCGCAGATCGCGCACGCCAGCAGGCTGGGGTGGAACCCGGAGAGCGACAGCAACCTGAGGAGGAACGATTCGGCCACCGCGGCGGGGTCCGCCGGCCTGGCATCGAGCGCCCGGAGCCCCTGGATCAGCAGCAGGAACAGGCGGAGGTTGCGCTCGTGCTCCTCGGCCACCTTGTCGACGGCCTCGAGCATCGTCTCTCCCGCCGCGAACCGCTCCAGGTCGTCGCGGACCGCCCGGAACGGGTCGATGATCTCGGCCTGGCTGATCGTGTCCAGCGAGCCACGGCCCCGGTAGACCATCAACGACACGTGGGTGAACGGCTCCAGCCGGGCCCCGAACCGGCTGGTGGTCTTGCGGATGCCCTTGGCCACGGCGCGAACCTTGCCCGAGCCCTGGGTCATGACGGTGACGATCTTGTCGGCCTCGCCCAGCTTCACCGAACGCAGGACGACGCCCTGTTCCTTGTAGAGGGGCATCGCGCCGAATGGTACCCCCGGGCGGTGGCCACACCGCTGAGGGGGTGTTGCGATCGTGTGGAATCACCGGTGGCGGGGGATCGCCGGCCACCGGTGATCCTCACGGGAGGCCTCAGCCCTGCCCGCCAGCCGCCTCCATGTTCCTGGTCACGACCTCCATCGTCTCGTTCAGCCGATCCGTCGGGCTGAACTCGACCAGCGACGTGCCGGCGAAGATGCTCGGGGTGTGTCCCGGGCCGACGACGTAGGCGTCGCCCCCAAGGAACTCCTCGTCGCCATGGGCCGTGTGGAAGACGACCTTGCCCTCGAACACGTATCCCCAGTGCTCGCACTGGCACCGGTCGTCGGGCAACCCCCGGAACAGGGGCGTGAGATCGGCGTCCGCCGAATAGGTCTCCCATCCGACGGTGGTCCCGCCGAGCTCCGCGTAGTGCCCCTCGAACCCCTCGAGCTCGACGTGTTCCGTCGCGCTCATCTTCGATGCCTTGGCCATCGTTCCTCCCTTCCGTCACCCGGCCGGCCGGACACCGGCCAGCTCCTCCGCCATCCGAACCAGGTTCCGCAGGCCGCGACGGACGTTGGATCGCCCCACCGTCAGGAGCAGCGAGCGCAGCCCTGGCACGTTGAACGCCCGGAGCGCACCCGGCAGCTCGCTGATGCGGACGGTCCGGATCGTGTACGCGATGCGACAGCCGTTTCCCCGCGGGTCGATCTCGTACCGGTGGACGTTCGTCCACACGGCGAGGGCGCCGTTCTTCGTGGAGAGCTGCGCCTCGGTGACGAACTCGAACAGCGTGGGACGCTGCGCCTCGGTCACGACCGACGTGTCGGCGAACACACCCATCGCGTCGGCACCCGTGGTCTCGAACTCGGTGCCGACGCCGGCCGATCCGTCGGGGGCCCGCATCGAGAGCAGCCGGTACGTCTCCTTCGGCTGCATCCTGCCCCCCCACTCGAGATGCGTCCGCAGGTCGGTCAGCACGTCGTACACGACCTCGGCCGGCGCGCCGCTGGACTCATCGACCCGGACCACGAGCTCGCGACGCAAGGCGTTGGCCCGTCTCCCTCCGTTCCGCGGCGTCGACATCGCCGGACCTCCTTCCGTCGTGGACGGGAGGATGGTGCGCCGGATCGCCGCGAGAAGGATGGGGAGGGTTCCCTATCTTGCCTCCGGATGCTCCCCCGCCATGTCGGATGGCGAACGCGGCGGCCTCGGAGCGGCGCCGCAGGTGCAGCTTGGCCAGGATGTTGCTCACGTGGTTCCCGGCCGTCTTCGTGCTGATGAAGAGCCGCGCGGCGATCTCGGCGTTCGTGAGCCCCTCGCCCAGCAGCGCGAGCACCTCCCGCTCCCGCCGACTCAGCAGCTCGAGGTTCTTGGGACCCGTCCGCCCCGCGACCCCGTGGCCCCGGAGGAACGCCGCCGCCGCGTCTGCGTCACGTGGCGCGCCGAGCCGCTCGAACTCCGCGAGCGCCGTCCGGGCCTCACCGACGGCCACCTGGGGGTCCGAGACGCTCCGGGCGAGCTCGAACCTCGCGCGCGCGGCGTCGAGGCGGAGGTCCTGCGCCGCGAACGCGCGCAGCGCCGCCTCGAGATGCGCGACGGCGTTCGGATCGCCGCTGGCGGCCGCGACGCGCCCCCTGGCGAACAGCGCCATCGCGGCGATCCTCGGGATCGCCGAGCGCTCCGCGACGTCGGTGAGGCGCCGGACGGTCCGGTTCGCCTGCTCGAGGTCACCTTGGCGCAGCTGGACGTCCACGAGCAGGGCCAAGAACGGTGCCGCGAGCACGTTGTCGTCGCCGGAAGCGTTCAACCGTCGGTGGAGCACGGCCGCCGCCATGGCGACGTCGTCCCGTGCCAGATGCAGCGACGCGAGCGCATGGGCGGACTCGGGCAGCTCCTCGAAGCCGGCCAGCAGCTGCTCCGCCTCCTCGGTCCGGCCCTGGAGCAGACGGAGCTCGGCGAGCTTGGCGGCGGGGTGGACGCACCGGGCGCGCAGGTTCGCCTGCTGCATCGCCCCCAGCCCCTCCGCGAGCAGGCTCTCGGCCATCCCCCACTGGCCGGAGGCCACGAACATCTCTGCGCAGCACGCATAGCAGAAGCCGAGCACCGCCACGTGCTCGTGCTCGCCGAGCCACCGCTCGACGACCTGACCCCACTGCTCGATCCGCTGCCGATCGCTGGCGCACTCGAACGCGGCGACCCCGACGCAGATCACGTCGCCGATCGTCTCGAGCCTCGAGACCTCGCCGCCGGTCGCGGCGGCCATGGCCTCGTCGACCTTCGCGATGCCCTCCTCGACGAGCCCCACCGCGACCTTCGCGTACCCGATCTTCGCGAGCGCGGCGACCTCGAGATCGGCGTCGCGGAGCCGACGGCCGAGCTCATAGGCCTCCGTCGCGTGGCGCTCGACCTCGGCGGGCACGCTCGCCCGGTCCGCGCGCGCCAGCGCGAGCCACCCGGCCACGCGGTCGTCGCCGAGCTCGCGGACGAGCCCCTCCGCGCGTGCGTACCAGCCCGAGCTCGCCGCCGCGTTCCCGAACCCCGTGGCGAACTCGCGGGCGAGCCAGAGCGCCGTCCGAGCGGCACCGGCGGTGTCGTTCCGCGCACGGAACCCCGCGTAGGCGCACTCGACATGCGTGACGGCGCCCTCGAAGTCGTGGAGCCACCACAGCGCGCGCCCGAGCCCCTCCTCGGCCTCCGGCGAGGGCGCCGTCGCCAGCGCGTCGGCGAAGGCCGTGCGGGCACCCTCCCAGTCGACGGCCTTCAGCGCCTCCGTCCCGCGGGCGCACGGATCGGTCGAGGTCTCGACCGCCATCGCGCCATGATGCCATGCACGCCTCCGTGGCGGGAGCCTCGTCGGCGCCACCGACGTCGGACGGCGCCCACCCCTGCAGGTGACTCAGGCGCCGATCGGGTGCCAGACGGTCTTGAACTCGACCAGGGCGGTGATCTCGTACGGGCTCTGCGCGGCGTCCGAGAAGGGGTCGACGTCGGGACCCCGGACCACCCGCTTCACGTTCTCGGCCGAGACCTCTTCGACCTCTGCCAGCATGTCCTCGGGCACGCCGGTGACGTCGATCGCGTTCACGTCCATGTGGCCGGCCAGCCAGGGGACGAGCTCGCGCGTGAGCCCCGTGAGGAGGTTGACCACGCCGCCCGGCACGTCCGAGGTCGCCAGCACCTCCGACAGCGATACCGCCGGCAGGGGGGCCTTCTCGCTGGCGATCACCACGGCGGTGTTGCCCGACACGATCGCGGGGGCCAGCCGCGAGACCAGCCCCAGCAACGACTGGTCCTGCGGCGCCACGATGCCCACCACGCCGGTGGGCTCGGGGATGGTGAAGTTGAAGTAGGGTCCGGCCACCGGGTTGGTCCCGCCCATCACCTGGTGGACCTTGTCGCACCAGCCCGCGTACCAGACCCACCGGTCGATGGCGGCGTCCACGCCCCGGGCCGGGTCCGCGGCGCCGGCGTCGGCCAGCTCGCGCTCGAACTGGGCGCGCCGGCCCTCCATCAGCTCGGCCACCCGGTACAGGATCTGGCCCCGGTTGTAGGCGGTCTTGCCGGCCCACCCCGGCAGGGCGGTCCGGGCGGCCCGGACGGCGTCCCGCAGGTCCTTCCGCGACGCCCGCGCCGCCCAGGCCAGGAGCCCGCCGTCGTGCCCGTAGACCTCGTACGACCGACCGGACTCGCTGCGGGGGAACTCCCCCCCGATGTACAGCTTGGCGGTCCGCCGGACCGGGACCCGCGTCTCGGCGCTCATGCCGCGCCCCCGTCGAGGTCGAGGTACGGCTCCAGGCCCTGGCGGCCGCCCTCGCGACCGAACCCGCTCTCCTTGTAGCCACCGAACGGCGAGGCCGGATCGAACCGGTTGAACGTGTTGGCCCACACGACGCCGGCGCGCATGCGCTCGGCCATCCACAGGATCCGCGAGCCCTTCTCGGTCCAGATCCCCGCCGACAGCCCGTAGGGGGTGTTGTTGGCCTTCTCGACCGCCTCGGCCGGGGTGCGGAACGTGAGGATCGACAGCACCGGGCCGAAGATCTCCTCGCGCGCGATGCGATGCGATTGCGACACGTTGGTGAACAGCGTCGGCCGGAACCAGAACCCGCGCTCCGGAAGGACGCAGTCGGGCTGGTAGATCTCGGCGCCCTCCTCGATCCCGCTCTGCACGAGCTCGGCGATCTTCTCCAGCTGATCCCGCGAGTTGATCGCGCCGACGTCCGTGTTCTTGTCCAGCGGGTCGCCCACCCGCAGCGTGTCCAGGCGGGCCTTGAGCTTGTCGATCACCGGCTCGAACACCGACTCCTGCACGAACAGCCTCGAGCCCGCGCAGCACACCTCGCCCTGGTTGAAGAAGATGCCGTTCACGATGCCCTCGATCGCCTGATCCAGCGGCGCGTCCTCGAACACGATGTTGGCGGCCTTGCCCCCCAGCTCCAGCGTGAGGCGCTTGCCGGTGCCGGCGACGTTGCGGCGCAGCACCTTCCCGATCTCGGTCGAGCCGGTGAACGCGATCTTCGCGATGTCCGGGTGGGCGGCCAGCCACCCCCCGGTCTTGCCCCCGGGGCCCGGGACCACGTTCACCACCCCAGGCGGCAGCTCCGCGTCCTGGAAGACCTCGGCCAGCAGGAGCGCCGTGAGGGGCGTGGTCGAGGCCGGCTTGAGGATCGCCGTGTTGCCCGTGGCCAGCGCCGGCGCGAGCTTCCACGCGCACATCAGCAGCGGGAAGTTCCACGGCGTGATCTGCGCGGCCACGCCGAGCGGGCGCGGCGTGCGGCCCGGGAACGCGTACTCCAGCTTGTCGGCCCATCCCGCGTAGTAGAAGAAGTGCGCGGCGGCGAGCGGCACGTCGACGTCGCGAGACTCCTTGATCGGCTTGCCGTTGTTCATCGTCTCGAGCACCGCGAACTCGCGCGAGCGCTCCTGCAGCGCCCGGGCCACCCGGTAGAGGTACTTCGCGCGCTCCTTGCCCGGGAGGTCGCGCCACCGCTCCTCCCACGCCTCGCGGGCCGTCCGGGCGGCCAGGTCGACGTCCTCCTCGCCGGCCTCGGCCACCTCGGCCAGCGGCTCCTCGGTCGCCGGGTCGATCGTCGTGAAGTACCGGCCCGACTTGGGCTCGACGAACCGACCGCCCACGAACAGGTCGTAGCGGTCCTGGAGGTGGACGATCTCCGTGCTCTCGCGCGACGTCGCGTACTCCCAGGGGACGGCCCGCTCCGGCGTCCGCTCCGCCCGCTGCTCGATGCCCGTGGTCTCGCTCATGTCGCCGCCCTCAGTCGATCGTGAAGTAGTCGGGGCCCTGGTACCGGCCCGTGCGCTCCTTGTCGATCTGCATCAGCACGTCGTTCAGGAGCGACGAGGCGCCGATCCGGAACCGGTCCGGGGTCATCCAGTCCGCCCCCAGCGTCTCGTAGACCAGGACCAGGAACTGGATCGCCTGCTTCGAGGTCCGGATCCCCCCGGCGACCTTGACGCCCACCCGGTGGCCGGTCTGCCGGAAGAACTCGCGCGCCGCCTCCATCATGCACAGCGCGTTCGGCAGCGTGGCGCTGACCCCGATCTTCCCGGTCGACGTCTTGATGAAGTCGGCCCCGGCCGCCATGGCCAGCATGCTCGCCTGGCGGATCCGATCGTAGCTGCCGAGCTCGCCGGCCTCGAGGATCACCTTCAGGTGCGTCGAGCCGGCGGCCTCGCGCAGGGCCGAGAGCTCCTCGAACGTCCGCACGTAGTCGCCGCCCAGGAACAGCGACCGGTTCAGGACCACGTCCACCTCGTGGGCCCCGAGCTCGACGACCTCGCGGACCTCGCGGACCTTGACGTCGAGGGGTCCCAACCCGCTGGGGAACGAGCCGGCCACGCTGGCCACCTTGACGCTCGTGCCGGTCACCTGCTCGAGCGCGACGGGGACCAGGTGCGGGTACAGGCAGACCGCCGCCACCGGCGGGATCGACGGGTCGATGGGGTTCGGGCGGACCGCCTTCGAGCACATCGCCACGATCTTGCCGACCGTGTCGGCGCCCTCGAGGGTGGTGAGGTCCATCGCCCGGATCGCCAGGTCGAGGGCCCAGAGCTTGGACCCTCGCTTGATCGAGCGCTTGCCCAGCGACGCCGCCCGCTCCTCCAGACCCACCGCGTCGACCGCGGTGGTCCGGGTCACCAGCCTGGCGGCCTCGGCCGGGGTGAACCCCGGCGCGCGCGGTTCGCGTCGTTCGATCTCCGCTGCCTGCGACATCGGCATCGCTCCTGGCCGGGGAGGCCATGGTAGCGGAATCGTCGCCGCGGCCGGG
>JBHGAT010000250.1:0-3457 GCA_041946645.1 Candidatus Velamenicoccus archaeovorus
GGTAGCCGCCGCTCGGGCTTGCGAACGTTGTTCGCGACGGATCGCTTTCGCTGCGGAGCGGATGCCTTCACGACGGCTCGTTGCGGGTCCGGGCGGCGGTCTCGCCCTCAGCGTTCCGAGATGGGTCCCGGGTCCGTACCGCTCAACCGCCTTGCCCTGCAACGCATCCGGTTCGAAGCGGGTGCGCCGGCACCACCTTGGCGGTACTTGCATGCCCCCCTCTGCTCTCCGGGGCACGAACCCGCCGTAGCCTATCTGTCGGATGCACGACCGAGACACGGTCGATGGTCCCAACCATCGCGGGACTCCGCCGAAAGACCTATGGGGCAGCGACGTGCACGCAGCGGGTCCGATCGAGCCGCTTCACTCGATGGGAACGGGCGCCGGCCTCCGTGTCTGCGCGCTCACCGTGACGTAGATCCCTGCCAGGATCACCGCGCCGCCCACGAAGGCCGTCCACCGCGGGACCTCGCCGAAGAAGGCGAAGGCCAGGATCGTCGAGCCGATCGGCTCGCCCGTCACCGCGATGGCCACCACCGTGGCCCGCAGGTGCGCCAGCAGGTAGTTGAACACCGTGTGCCCCAGGAACTGCGGCACCACGGCCATCAGGACGAACAGCCCCCACACCCGGCCGGTGTACCCGCCGAACGCCGTCCCGGCGGCCACCATCGTCGCCGCCAAGAGCACCGAGCACGTTCCGTACACGATGCCGACGTACGTGAGCAGCGACAGCCGGGCGCGGAGCGTCCGGCCGGACAGGAAGTACCCGGCCGCCGCGATCGCGCCGAGGAGGGCGAGCAGGTCGCCGAACGCAGCCCGGGCCGACAGGCCGAGGTCCCCCCCGGAGATGACCGCTGCGCCCATCACCGACAGCGCGATCCCCGCCACCGTGGCGCCCGAGGCCGACTCCCCCATCCCCCGCCCGAGGAGCGCCACCCACACTGGTTGCGTGGTCACGAGCACCGTGCTCGCGGCCACGGTGGTGTGGGAGAGCGACGGGATCCACAGGGCGAAGTGCGCCGCCAAGAGAACGCCCGACAGCAGCGCGATCCCCCACTCCCGGCGGGTCAGGGTGCCGAACTCGTCCCGGTGCCGGAGCAGCGCTAGGGGCAACAGCACGGCGGCGGCGATCGCGTTCCGGTAGAAGGCCACGGCCAGTGCCGGCGCCTCCGCCCACCGGATCAGGATCGCGGAGAACGAGACGGCGACGACCCCCAGGACCAGCAGACCCAGCCGGCGTGGCGACATGCCCAGGGCCGTCAGCGGACCCGGGCGGTGAACCGTCCCGCCCCCATGTCCCTGGACAGGCTCCGGGCCACCTCGCGCACCGCGGCCACCACCTCGCGGGAGGGACCGCCCTGCAGGAGCCGTTCGACCGGGCCGGCCACCCCGATCGCCCCCACCGGGGCCCCCAGGTGGTCGAAGACCGGCGCGGCCACCTCGGCCTCGCCCACGATGGCTTCCTGGTCCTCGACCGCCACCCCGTGTCGTGTCACCGCCTCCAGGGCCTCCTCCAGGGCCGCCGGCTCCACGAGCGTCCGCCCCGTGAGCCGGGGGAGGTCCCCCGAGAGGAGCTCCTTGCGCCGGCTCGCCTCGACGTGGGCGACGATGGCCTTGCCCAGCGCGCAGGCGTTCCACGGGATCGACGCGCCGACCTCGAGGATCTGCATCGAGTTGTCCGGCCGGAACACGTGGTGGACGATCAGCACGTTGGAGCCGTTCAGCACGCCGACCCGGACCGCCTCCACCGCTCGGCCCGCCAGCGACTCCGCCCACAGCAGCGAGCGGGCCCGCAGCTCGTGGTTGTCGAGGAACGCGTTGCCCAGCTGGAGCAGCCCCGGCCCCAGCCGGTACTTGCCGGTCTCGGCATCGCGCTCGACCAGCTCCTCCGCCTCGAGCGCCCGGAGCAGGCCGTAGACCGTGGCCTTGGCCAGACCCAGCCGCTCCGCGAGCTCGGTGACCCCTTGGCGAGGCGATCCCGCGGCCAGCTCCCGGAGGACCCGGGCCGCCCGTTGGACCGACTGGATCACGCGTGCCCCCCGGACCGGCCCACCGCTCCGTCGGCGGCCCGCTCCAACGAGGCGAACAGCAGTGCGACCGAGGTGGCCCCAGGGTCCTGGTGACCCACGCTCCGCGGCCCGAGGTAGCTGGCCCGACCCTTCTTCGCCTGCATCGGGACGGTGGCCCGCATGCCCTCCTCCGCCGCTCGGCGGGCCCGTCCGAGCGCCACCAGGAGCGGGTCGCCCCCGCGCAGCCCGCGCTCGAACCCGGCCAGGGCCGGGGCGAACGCGTCCACCATGGTCTTGTCGCCCTCGGAGGCAGCCCCGATCGTCTGGATCGCCCCGAGCCCGGCCCGGAGCGCGCGCAGGAGGTCCTCGGCGCCGAACGTGGGTCCGTCGCCGAGCGCCCGACCCATGTCGCGCAGGCCGGTCCCGTACAGGGGCCCTGCGGCGCCGCCGACCGAGAACGTAAGCGTGGTCCCCACCGTCTCCAGCACCCTCCCGGGAGGCTCGCTCCGCATCTCCCGGGCCTTGGCCAGGGCCGCCGAGACCCCCCGATCCATGTTGATCCCGTGGTCGGCGTCACCGATCGCCGCGTCCAGCTGGGTCAGGTAGTCGCGGTTCTCGCGCAGCTCGGTCGACAGCTCCTGGAGCCAGTCGATCACGAATCCGGTGTCGAGCCGGGGATCGCTGTCCGCAGTCGCCACGCGCTCACCACCCCATCGTTCGGGCCGCCGATCCTGCGTCGGGGCCTCGGATCGTCGTCGGGCCCGGCCGGGCCCGGGCAAACCTTCGGCCGGTCCGCTCCGCCTGTCAAGCTTGGGCCGAAGGTCCCTCTCCCCGGAACGACCTCGCTGGAAGGATGTTCGAGGATAGCGAACGGCGGGCGGGATGACCGAACTGTGGTTGGCGTCGGGGCGGATTTGACAACGCACACCGAACGCCATTTGCTTCCAGTCAGCCGGCCGTCCCGAAAGCCGTGCGGGGGAGGAAAGGAGGTGGGATGACGCCTTCGTGCCCGGGCACAGCTCCCGGACCAAGAACTCCTGACGGTTCGAAGTGAGGGGGTGGTCGATCAGATGTTCGGACTTCTTGCACAAGCGGACCCGTTCTCAGCCAGTACGGCATTCTGGTCGGAGGTCGTCGGCACGGGCGTCCTGATCCTCTTGGGTGACGGCGTGGTGGCCGGTGTGCTGCTCAACCGGTCCAAGGCGCAGAACAGCGGCTGGATCGTCATCACCTGGGCGTGGGCCATGGGCGTGCTGTTCGGCGTCTACACCAGCGTCGCCGTGGGTGGGCTGGGGCACCTGAACCCGGCGGTGACGATCGGCCTGTGGGTGACCGACAAGCTGCCGGCGGGGGTCAGCGGTGGCGACGCCGTCATGCTGATCCTCGGCGAGTTCGTGGGCGCCTTCATCGGGGCGATCCTCGTGTACCTGGCCTACCTGCCCCACTGG
>JBHGAT010000251.1:0-3453 GCA_041946645.1 Candidatus Velamenicoccus archaeovorus
CACGCCGGCAACCTCCAGCTCTCCGCGCGAGAGCGCCTCCACGCGAGCCTGGTCGACATCGACACCCACGACCTCGAACCCGGCTTCCACGGCGGCGCACGCCAGGGAGAGCCCGACGTAGCCCTGGCCGACCACCCCCACGCAGGCGGTCCTGCTCAGGATGCGGCGGCGAAGCTCGGCCGTGGTTCGCATGGCAGACCCTTCCTCGTCCGGCCCCGTGGCCGGGATCAGCCGTTGACGGCGATGGCCCGCTCCGGATCGCCCAGCTCGACCAGCAGGCGCACCGAGGCAGCGCGGCGGCGGAAGCATTGCCGCCTGCTGATGCCGAGCTCCCGAGCGATCTCGTGGGCCGGCAGCTGGGAGAGGTACCAGAGGCACAGCAGGTGTCGATCGCGCGGCGCGACCTGCTGCATCCGGCGGCACAGCTCCGCGCGCTCCGACAGGGTGTCCAGCAGTCCCCCGCGGATCCCGTCGGTGGCCAGGCCGCTCCGGCGGTTCCCCACGCGGTAGATGGACGCCGTGGTGGGCTGCCACCAGTCCGTGTAGGTGAGCAGCGCCCGGACGACCTCCTCAGGCGTGGAGAGCATGCACCTCTCCTGATGGTAGAAGGTAGCGCCCCATGAGGTGACACGGTAGCCGGGGAAATCCCCTAGCCGGCCCAGGCATCGGTGTCCCCCCCGGCGGGGGCACGCCGCCTGCCCCGCCGACGTCCGCGCTTGGGCTCCTGCTCCACGCGGTACCGGTACCTGTAGGGGTGGTAGCCGGTCGGCATGGAGATCTCCCGAGCACCGTTCAGGGCCAACCCGGCCACCGGAGCGCCGACCCGCCGCAGGACCTCCCCGGTCCGCTCGGCCAGCTCCGCCCGGGTCCTGTTGGCTCGAGCCACCAGCAGGACGGTGTCGACCTCGGTGAGCAGCGGTGTGATGTCGTTCGCGACCAGGACCGGCGAAGCGTCGAGGATCACCACGTCCGCGTACTCCTTGGCCTGCTCCAGTGCCTGCTGCATCTTCCGCGAGCCGAGGAGCTCGCCGGGGTTCCCCCGTGCCACCCCGCTCGGAACGATCGCGACGTTGTCGACGCGCGTGAGCATCGGTTCGAGCGAGACGCGTCCGTTGCTGGAGCTCAGGGCTTCGGCGAGCCCGGGACGCTCCGGCGTGCCGAACGCGTGATGGATCGAGGGCCGACGGAGGTCGCAGGACACGATGAGGACCTTCTTGCCCTGCTCGCCGTAGACCGCGGCCAGGTTGGCGGCGATCGTGGTCTTCCCGTCGGACGGGCCGGGGCTCGTCACGAGGACCGTCATGGGCCCCGACCCACGGCCATCCTCGGGTCCGGGGCCATCACCGTCCCCCCCGGCATCATCATCCGAGGCGCGGGCAACCGCGACCGACAGCAACCGGAAGGCGTCGGCGGGCGTCCCGGCCGGCTCGTCGGCCACCGACAGCCCCTTGCGCTGCCTGCCGCGGATCTCGGGGACCTCGGCGAGCACCGGGAACCCGAAGTGCCGTTCGGCCGCGTGACGGTCCCGGATCCTCGTGTCGAACCGCTCCATGACCAGCGCGAGCGCAAGGCCGGCGAGCAGCCCGATGGCCGCGGCGATCAGCAGCCGGGTCGTCCTGCTCTGCGGCGCCTGGAAGCCCGTGACCGGGACCGGCATCGCCGTGGCGTGTTGGATGACCGACAGACCGACCGGCGATGCCTGCTGGATCTTGACCTGGTTGAGCGCCTGTTCGAGCGCCGCCACCTGTTGGCGGCTCTCGGCGTCGCGAAGGCCCCGGAGGGCGTCGATCTGCCGGCGGATCGTGTTCGCCTGCTGCTGCAGCTGACCGGCCTGGAGCCGGCCCAGGTAGTCGACCAGGCCCGCGGAGAAGCCCTCCGCCAGCTGCTCGGCCTGCCGTGCGTTCGGCGAGAAGGCGGTGACGTCGAGGAAGCCGGTGCTGGTGGGATCGGCGGACACCTGGACGTGGGAGCGGAGATCCCCGGGATCGCCGTGGTAGTCCAGGCGCTTCGCGGCCATCGCCAGCATGTCCGGGAGCGTCGAGAACCTGACCAGCGCGTTCACGTCCACCACGGAGGGCGCCCCGACGATCGTTCCGGTCGCCCGGCTCCAGAGCAGCGTGGTGGCCGAGTACGACGTGCGCCGCGGTTGCACCGGAGCCACCGTGGACGTGGTCGCCCACCCAGCCGCCACGGCCACCAGGACCGCCGACAGGACCAGGAGCCAGCGCCGGCGGACCGTCCTCAGATAGTGGATAGCATCCATGGTGCGCTCCCCTGCGCCGCAACGGCCACGGCGGCGGCTTGGCTCTGGACGCCGAGCTTCCCGAAGATGCGGGTCTTGTGCTGCTCCACGGTCTTGACGCTGATGCCCAGGAGCCGGGCCACCTGCTTCCCCGGCAACCCCTTGGCCACGAGCGACAGCACCTGCCGTTCCCGCGCGGTGAGGCGCCGCAGCCGCTCACCGTCCACCACGACCCCGGGCGCCAAGGCGGATGCGAGGAAGGCCAGCGGCGCGTCGCGGCTCACCCGGACCCCGTCGTCGGTCGGCTCCTCTCGTTCGGTACCGACGATCCGGATCACCCGGACGCCCCGTCGAACCAGCTCCTTGGCGACCTCCTCCGATCGTTCCAGGCGGGCGTCGAGGGCCACCGCGTCCGCCCGGGAGGCGGCGGCGAGCAGCTGATCCGGCTCGGTCGCGATGCCGACCGGGACCAGCCCGGGATACCGGGCCAGGGCGGCGGCGATCCCCTCGGCGGCGAGGGCCTCGGGGTGGGCCACCACGACGGCGCGGGGGCTCACGCGCTCCCTCCCGCACGCCGCGCGGGGATGCCGACGAGGGGTCGGGCAGCGGGCGCGCGCATCCGCTCGGCCAGCTCCGTGAGGCGCCCGTCCCGGGCCAGGCTCTCGAGCTCGGCCATCTGCGCTCGCAGCGCAGCCCGGTCCGGCGCCGGCGGTTGGGCCGCCACGATCCCCGGATGGGCCGTCGGCGCGGGGGGCTCGTCGGCGTCCACGAGCTCCTCCCGCACCTTCTCGCCGGGACGCGCGCCGCAGATCTCGATCCGGACGTCCCGATCGGGGACCCGACCGGCCAGACGGATCAGCTTGCGGGCCAGTTCCAGGATGTTGATCGGCTCCCCCATCTCGAGCGTGAAGACCTCGCCTCCCTCGGCCATGGCGGCGGCTTGCAGGACGAGCTGCACGGCCTCCTGGACGCTCATGAAGTACCGGGTCATGGCCGGATCGGTCACGGTCACCGGCCCGCCGGCCTGGATCTGCCGCAGGAACGTCGGGATCACGCTCCCCCGGCTGCCGAGCACGTTGCCGAACCTGACCGCGCAGAACACCGTCCCCCGCTCCCCCACGCTCCGGACCACGTCCTCGGCCAGTCGCTTGGAGGCCCCCATGACGCTCGCGGGACGGATCGCCTTGTCGGTCGAGATCAGGACGAACCGG
>JBHGAT010000252.1:0-3434 GCA_041946645.1 Candidatus Velamenicoccus archaeovorus
CCCCCGCCGGGACGGTCCTCCACCCAGGCCCGGCCACCGTGGAGCTCGGCGAACCGGGCCACCAGCGACAGGCCGATCCCGCTGCCGGGGAGCTCGGCCGCGCCGGACCCTCGACGGAAGGTCTCGAAGATCCGCTCCTTCTCCTGGTCGGGGACGCCCGGGCCGTCGTCCTCGACGACCAGCAGCGCGCCGCGGTCGACCCGTTCCACCCGGACCCACACGCGGGTCGTCGCTGCGGTGTGGCGGGCCGCGTTCGTGAGCAGGTTCTCGAGCATCCGCTCCACCTTGGGGCGATCGACCGCCACGACCAGTCGGTCGGCCTGGACGGTGACCTCGCGCCCGACCAGGAGGTCGTTGGTGCGGATCATCTCCCGGGCGAGCTCCGCCAGGTCCACGGGGAACCGGCGGGGCTCGACGATCCCCTGGTCCAGCCGGTCCAGGTCGAGCAGGTCGGTCAGCAGCGTGTTGATGGCCGTGGTCCGGCTGGCCAGCGACTGGAGCATGGCTCGGCGCTCGGACTCGGGGAGCTCGCGGTCGAGCCGCTCGAGGGTGCTGGCCGCCCCGAGGATCGCCGTGAGCGGTCCCTTGAGATCGTGCGACAGGGTGTGCAGGAGGGTCGCCTTGAGCGCGTCCATCTGGCGCAGCCGCTCGAGCGCATCGGCCAGCTCCTGCTCCGACCGCTTGCGCTCGGTGACGTCGTACATCACGCCCTGGAGCACGAACGGCGTGCCGGCCTCGTCGCGGACCGCGGTGGCCTCGTCGAGGATCCACACCCACCGGCCGTCCTTGGCGCGCATCCGGTACTCGGCCCGCATCGGCCGGCCCGTGCGCAACGATTCCTCCTCGGCGGCACGGGCCGCGGCGAGATCGTCGGGGTGCGTGAACGAGGCCATCGGGTGCGGGTGCGCCAGCCACTCCTCCGGCGTGTACCCGAGGACGTTCTCGAGCTGCGGGCTGATGTACAGCCAGTCGCCGTCGTCGCCGTACTCGCCGAGGTAGACCACCGCGGGGATCTGCTCGACCAGCGTGCGGTACTTCGCCTCGAGCTCGGCGTGGTGGTGCTCGGCCTCCTTGATCTGCGTGATGTCGAGCATCAGCCCCTGCCAGAACGACACGCCGGAGACCGGGTCCTCGACCAGGACGGCCTCGTCGCGGAACCAGACGACGCGGCCGTCCCGCGCGAGCGCCCGGTACTCGACGCTGAAGCGATCGCCGGTCGCGGTGGTCCGCCGATCCTCGCTGACCACGCGGTCGCGATCCTCGGGATGGAGGATCCTCTCCCAGAGCTCCGGGTCGAGCATCCACTCGTCGGGGGTGACCCCCAGGATCTTGGTGGTCTGCGGGCTCACGTAGATGTCGCGGGTCCCCGTGGGGCTGGTCTCGTCGGCGACCTGCGTGTACGTGATCGCGGGGATCTGCTCGACGAGCGCCCGGTACCGGACCTCGGCCTCGCGCAGCTGGTGGTACCGGGCCCCGGCGGCGGCCCGGCCGTCGACGTCGGAGGCTCGGACGATCGCCAACGAACCCTCGTCGGTGACCACGGCCTCGGCCCACAACCGCAGGACCCGCGACTCGCCGGCGCGGCTGCTCACGTGCGCGTCGAACCCGTCGATCGCCCCACGGTCGCGGAGCAGCCGGGCGGCCCGCTCGTCCCCGAGACCGGCGAACAGCCCGAGCGCCCAGACCGACGCGCCCACGACCTCGTCGTGGTCCCGTCCGATCAGGTAGAGGAAGGCATCGTTGGCCTCGGCGACCACCCCGTCGTCGAGGCGCGCGATGAGGATCCCCTGCGAGCTGGCGCGGAAGACGCGATCGATCAGCCCTCCCCGCTCGCCTCCCCGCTCGGCCGCGCTCAGGCGAGCCTCCATCATGCCGGAAGCATCGGCCGTCCGGGGGACGCGCTTTACCGAACCCACCACGCGTCGGGCGGTCACCGGGCGTACGCCGCGAGGGTCCGGACGATGCCGTCCTCGATGCGCACGGCCGACCACTTCGGCAGCGACGACAGGATCGAGAACGACGCCCACGTCCGGGCTCGGCGCAGCCACACCCAGCCGGAGAGCGCGGACACGTCGTCGAGCGTTCCCGTCTTGGCCCGGACCCGAACGCCGTGCAGCCGGTCCTCCAGCGTCCCCTGCCCGCCGGTGGCGAGGGTGCCCCGCAGGACGGGTCCCCACGGCTCGTCCTCGACCGCCTCCAGCAGACGCTCCATGCCGCCGGCGGTCACCCGATCGGCGTACGAGAGCCCGGAGCCGTCGTGCAGCGTGAACGTCTCGCCGTGCGCCGCCACCCACGAACGGAGCGCCTCGGCCCCCTTGGCGATCGTGCCCGGCGGCGCCTCGACGGTGGCGCCGAGGAGCTTGCCCAGCACCTCGGCGTAGAAGTTGTCCGAGGGACGGTTCATCCGCACCAGCAGGGTCCGCAGCGAGCGCGAGCGGATCCGGGCCAGCTCGGTCAGCCCCTCCGGGGGGCGCCCGGCGCCCGGCTCGCCCCGGACGCGGACCCCCAGCGCGCGCAGCCGCAGCGTCAGCGAGGCCGCGGCCGGGCGCTCGGGCGTCCGGACGAAGCCCCGCCGCGTGCGGTTGCCCTCGAACGTGAGGGCCGTGGGCGGCGCGACGTACCGCCGGATCCCGGGACGCCAGCCGGGCGCCCACCAGTCGTGCCGGAAGTAGGCGACGGCTCCCATCACGCGCCCTCGGATCCGGGTGATGCCCGCCTCCACCAGCCGCCGCGCGAGCGCCGTCATCCGGGCCGGCCGGGTCTCCGGGTCGCCCCGCCCGAGGACCCACAGGTTCCCCGGCACGACGCCATGCCGGACCGACCGGGCCGCGGCGATCGTGGGGATCCGGTAGGCGGGGCCGAGCTCGTCGAGCAGCGCCATCGAGAGCAGCAGCTTCTCGTTGGACGCCGGGGTCCGGGGCGCGTCGGGTGCGTGCCGGTAGAGCGCCGCCCCGTCCCGGCCGACCGCGACGCTCACGGCGCGTCCCCCGATCAGGCGGTCGATCCGTCGCATCCAGGGGGCCTGGTCGATCCGGAAGGCCAGGACCGGGGAGGCGCCGGCGACGGTCTCGGCGTCCTGGGCCGGCCACGCCACCCGCAGCCGGACGACCCCCACGTCCTCGGAGCCGAAGCACGGACGTGCCCTGGCGGACGAGTCGGCGTCGAGCGTCAACGTGTCCAGCACCCGCCAGCCCTGGGCCGATCGCCGGCGGAGCTCGACCCGTTGCCCGGGCTTGGGGGGCGACACGCTCACCGAGACCGACGGGCAGCTCCCCGCCGTGAGCCTGGAGGCCAGGACGCTCGCGTCGACCCGGGCCCGGACGGCCACCCGAGCGGGCACCGACACGACCGGGAGGCAGGACCCGGTGGAGGAGAGCTCGACCCGGTACCACCCGGTGGCGACGGGGGGGTCGGCGAACGCGTACGAGCCGTCG
>JBHGAT010000253.1:0-3420 GCA_041946645.1 Candidatus Velamenicoccus archaeovorus
CGAGCTCAGCCACGTCGGACCGATCCCGAGGACGGGCCACGGTCGCCGGTCGTTCCCCGTCGCGCGATCGCCGCGGTGACGAGGAGCGCGACGGCGGTCGGCAGGTAGAACACGCCGATCGAGAAGACCGCGAGGACGCAGAACCCCAGGCTCACGATCCCCGCTCCCCAGAGCGGGACCCGCCTCCCCGAGACCGCACCCAGCCAAGCCACCCCCGCCAGCGCCACCGGGATGAGCAGCAGCCACACCACCCAGAGCCCGTTCTCGCCGATCAGCGACCCGCCGCACAGGCGCGTCGTGCTCGCGGGACTACCCGCGGGCGTCGGCCTCTGCCCGACGTAGAAGCACGGCCACGCCGCGAGCCAGGCACCGGCCGCGACCGCGAGCGCCAGGGCCACGAGCGAGCCGCGGACCGCGCGGCGGCGGGCGTCAGGGGCCGACCGGTCGGCCACCGCGGTCACCATCCCCATCGTCCGGGCCGGGTGCCCCGCCCGGGCCGGGGCCACCGCCGAGCAGCGGACCGAACACGGCCAGCAGCCGGCCCGCGGCATCGAACAGCGCCTCGGCCCGCGAGGCATCTCCCTGGAGGTGGCAGAGCATCTCCACCCCCAGGTAGAAGGCGACCGCTGCGAACGCCGCGTCGCCGAGCGGCACGAACCCGGAGAACGGCGAGCCGCCGGATCCGCGCTCCAGCCCCTCCCGGGCGAACGCGATCCATGGCTCGATCCGCTCCACGATCCTCGGTCCCAGCCAGTGGAGCGTGGAGGCGGCGCTGATCATCTCGGCCAGCACCGTGATGTGACCCTGCGCCAGGTCCTCCTCGAAGATCGTCCGGGCGACCTCGAGCAGGCCGGCCGGGTCGCTCACGCCGTCCAGGGCGGCCCGGTACCGCTCCATCCGCTCCTGGCTGGTCCGGTCGAGCGCCGCCAGCAGGAGCTCGGGCACGGTGCCGAAGTGGTAGAAGATCGCCGCCTGGCTGAACCCGCCCCGAGCGGCGATGGCCCGGGCGCTGGTCCCGGCGAACCCCTCCGTCTTCAGGGTGTCGACGGCCGCTCGGACGATCCGGTCCCGCATGCCGTCCCTCTCCGGTGGAGCGGATCTGGGCCCCGGCTTGGCCACCATGGTCCTCCCGTCCCGTTCGCTGAGCATACGCTCAGAGCACCCGCTCAGTCAAGCGCTCACCCTCTCGTAGACTCGTCCCCATGAGCACGATCCCGGACTCCCTCCGCGAGCTGCTGGCCACGGGCCCGCTCGCGCACGTCGCGACGGTCGACCCCGACGGGACACCCCACGTCACGCTGGCGTGGGCCGGGTTCGACGGCGATCAGGTCGTGATGGCCACGTTCTTCAACCTCGGTCAGAAGAAGCTCCGGAACCTCCGTCGCGACGGGCGGGTGGTCCTGTCCTTCCAGGCCAAGGAGCACTCGGGCCAGGGGCTGTGGCCCTACGCGGTGATCCAGGGCCACGTGGACCGGATCACCGAGGGCGGCGCCCTCGATGTGATGGACCGGCTGGCCGAGTTCTACCTGGGACCTGGCCAGAGGTACCCGCTGCGGGACGCGCCCGAGGGCTGCGTGATCCACGTGACGGTCGACCGGGTCTACGGCCAGGGGCCGTGGGCGGAGCCTCCGTCTTCAGCCTGAGACCCCGCAGGCGACCGGCGGATCGAGCCGCAGCAGGGAGCTGGATCCGTCCATGTACAGGGTCGAGCCGCTCTGCGTCACCGACCGCCCGCGCAGGTCGGCCGGCGCATCGGGTCCACCCATCGTGAACCGGTCGAGCACCTCACCGCTGCCCGGGTCCACGCAGGCCATCGCCCCGGCGGCGGGATCGGTCACCCACACGACCCCGCCGGCAACGCTGACCCCGATCTCGTTGCTGCCGAGCGGCTCCTCGCCCGTCAGCGGGTGGCCGCCCGTGAGCGTGCCCTCCGGCAGGAACCAGACCGTTCCCATCGTGCCGGTCGTCCAGCCGACCCAGACGCCGGTGTCCGTGGCCGCGATGCTGGACGGGCCGAGCAGCTCCCGGTAGCCGACCCCCGTCGAGGCGATCCGGTCTCCCGACGCGACGTCGAGCTCGAGGAGCAGCTCGCCGTCGCGCCCGGCCGGCGCATCCGTGACCACGTAGGCGTGCAGACCGCTCGGTTCGTACGAGATGAACCGCGGGGTCCCTCGGACGGGGAAGCTCGTCGCGGTCTGCCCCGACGTCGGGTCGAGCACGAGGATCTGCCCTTCGACGCCCACCCACAACGAGCCGTCGGGGGACCCTGCCAGCACCGCGGGAGCCGAGGACAGGGGAACCCCCTGGAGATCCCGCAGCGACGACGGGTCCAAGCGGTGGATCGCCCCGCCCCACCCGGCCCACACGGACCCGCCGGCGAACGCGAGCGGGACCCCCTCGCGAGCCGCGGGGATCGGCTCGCTCGTCGCGATGCTCCCGTCCGAGGGATCCCAACGGACGATCTCGCCGGTCGCGTTCCCGTCGGCGACGGCGACGTACACGACGCCGTCCGAGCCGGGCACGACGCTCGTCGAGGTCCCCCCCAGCGCCACGACGGTCGACAGCGGCCGCGTCCGACCGTGCACGGGCGACGGGGTCGGTGTGGCGCGGGTGGGGGCGGGTGGGGTGCTCGACGAGGCGGGCTCGGGCCCGCCGCTGCGTCCGATGGCGCGGATGGCCAGGCCGAGGCCGGCCGCGGCCACGGCGAGCGCCAGCGCCGCCACGGCCAGACGCCGGGCCGGTCGCGGCCCGCCCGGAACCTCGCTCGCGGGGGTCCGGCGCTCGGCCTCGGACCACAGGTCCGGAGCCTCGATCCGGTCGAACACGCGGAACCGCTCCCTGATGTCAGGCATCGTCGTCCTCCAGCATCCTGCGCAACCGCCGACGCCCCTGGCTGAGGTGCACCCGCACGGTGGCGCGCGTGATCCCGAGCACGTCGGCGATCCGCTCGTTCGGCAGGTCCGCGTAGTAGTGCAGGACCAGCGCGGCCCGCTGCTTGTGGGGGAGGGTCCGGAGGACGGACGCGAGCTGGATCGCCTCCTCGGGCAGCTCGTAGGATCCGTCCGACGGCCGGTCGCCCCGTCTCCCGCGCCGCTGCAGCTCACCGGCCGCGATCCGGAAGGCCGCGGTCCACACCCAGCGCGCCGGCTCGCGGATCGCGCTCCCCCGCCGGAGGGCCTGGGCGAACGCCTCGGCCACGGCGTCGCTCGCCACGTCGGGATCGCCTGCGTAGGCGAGCACGGCGCGCCACAGCTGGCGCCCCTGATCGCGGTACACGCGCTCCAGACCCTCCGGCTCGCTCACGCGCAGCGCTCGATGGTGCTCCACACCAGGGAAGGGCGCCCTCGGCCCCCGAGCGTGTACATCCGGATCGTGAGGCAACCCTACGACCCCCGCGCCGCCGGGAGGTGGAACCCATCG
>JBHGAT010000254.1:0-3419 GCA_041946645.1 Candidatus Velamenicoccus archaeovorus
TCACGGTGTCGGTCACGCTGCCCGAGATCCACCCGTTCACCTGCCGGATGCTCTCCCAGTACAGCCGGGCCGACGAGGCGCCCGTGCGGGGCAGCCAGTAGAGCATGAGGTTGTCCAGGAGCTCGTCCCGGGTGAGGACCGTCTCGAGGTCGCCATCGTGATCGGTCCAGGACCAGAACTTCTCGAGGATCCACGCGGCGAGGGCAACCGGCGAGTCGACGAGGGCGTACCCGATCGTCTGCGGTCGGGTGGCGTGCTCCATGGAGTAGCCGGAGTCCCACTCGGCGGCCCGCTCGAGGTCCTCGAGCGCCGCTCGTTCCCGATCCGTGAGATCGTCGAGCGTCGCCGGATCTGGCGGCACGAGCGGCGGGGTGAGGTGGATCCCCACGACGTGGTCGGGGTCCCGCCGCCCGACGATCGAGCTGACGCTCGTGCCCCAGTCGCTTCCCTGCGCACCGTAGCGCTCGTAGCCGAGCCGCGCCATGAGCTCGATCCAAGAATCGGCGATGCGCTCGATGCCCCACCCTGGCCGGGTCGGCTTGTCGCTGAAGCCGAAGCCGGGGAGCGACGGGCAGACGATGTGGAAGGCGTCCGAGGCGTCGCCGCCGTGCACCGTCGGGTCCGTGAGGGGCCCGATGACCTTCAGGAACTCGACGATCGACCCAGGCCAGCCGTGGGTGATGACGAGCGGCAGCGCGTGCTCGTGCCGTGAGCGGACGTGGAGGAAGTGGATGCCGAGCCCGTCGATCTCGGTGCGGAACTGCGGGAGGGCGTTCAGCCGAGCCTCGGTCAACCGCCAGTCGTACTCCGCCGCCCAGTATCGGCACAGATCCTGCAGGTAGTCGAGCGGGACGCCCTGCGACCGATCGTCCACCGTCTCGCGCTCCGGCCACCGCGCGTGACCGAGGCGTGACCGGAGATCCTCGAGCTCGGCTTCCGGGACGTCGATCCTGAAGTCGCTCAAGACGTTGTCCATGGCCGGTCTCCCGCATCCTGCACTCGGGTCCGACACCCCGCCGATCGCCCCGGCGAGCGGCGCACGATCGCTCCGAGCTCGAGCATGTGGACCCTCGCGCGATCGGCGAGCACCCCGGAACGTGCACCGACGTGCGTCTCGGATCCCATCATCCGACCATCTCCCGGATCATCCGCCCACCGCCATCGCCGCTCATCGAGCGGATCGAGGTCCGCGCGAGGAGGCGCGGGTCGACCCGCTCCACCGACGCCGGTTGACCGATGCCCAGGATGGAGGGATCCCGCAGCGCCCTGCCGCTTCCCACCCTGTCGATCGCATGATCCCCTCCTGGCTCGAGCGGAAGAGGCAAGCATCCGACAGGTTGGGTGGACGCGTTGTGGGTCGGGCACCGAAGCGTGGAGCGCATGTGCGCCAGGGTGTCTGCTCAGGCCTGCTGGAGGGCCTGGACCCCCGCGACCAGGATGCCTGCGCTGATGGCGATCCCTGCCAGGAGCCATGGGTTGAAGCACAGCGTCATCAAGGCCAGCGCCACACCGCCCGCGACGATCGCAGCCACCCCCCACCACCCCTGATGGGCCAGGTACCCGGCGCCCGCCAGCACGAACCCCACGGCGGCCAGCAGGGCCAGGAACACGGCGAGGGGCCTGACGTCACCGAGGAGCCACGAGTGGGCGGCGCGGAACGGGCCACTCCCATCAGACGGCGCAGCCCAGATCGCGGCGGTGACCAGGCCGTGCGCGATGGCGAACCCTCCAAGCAAGGAACGAACCATGTCGATGCTCCTCGAGGTCGTTTCCAGCGGGAAGTCTCTGACCCGGCGGAACCGACCGTTGGGGGTCTCCTGGACCACCCGAGGAGCGACGACCGGCCTCCCTCACCCGCTCTCCCGACGTGCTTCCATGATCCCGCGGATCCGGCCTCCAGGCCGATCGTCACCACTCGGACCTCGGCGAGATCAGACGCGTCCCCGATCTCGACGTGACCGGAGTCGCCCGCGCGGTGGGGCCGGTGGTTCTTCGGTCGATCCAGGGCGAGCAACCGGTAGCGCTCGGATCTTCTCGAGTGCCCGCTCGTTCTTCCCGTCGGGACCGAGGTCCTCCCACGAGCCGATCTCCTCGAGGGTTCGAGCTGCCCATGCCTCGACCGTGTTCAGGAGACTGATGAAGAAGTCCACCGCGAGCGCGCGGATGTAGACCTGGTCCTGGGTGACCGCCTTCCCTTCGAGGAACTCTCGTGTGACGGTTCCGCCGAAACGGAGCATCTCTCGGGCGTCGTCTCGTACCTGTTCGAGGGTCGTGACGATCTGTTCCTTGGTCCCCAGGGGAGCGACGAAGAGGCGGATCAGGGCCTCGAAGTCCATCGCGAACGGGGAAACGGGCGTGGCCAACCATCCGCGAAGCGCCTCTTTCCCCGTGTCGGTGATCGAGTACACGGTCCGGGCCCTCTTCCCGACGTGCTCCTTCTTCGCGTCCAGCAGGCCCATGGAGGAAAGGCGTTTCACCTCTCGGTAGATGGCGCTCTCGGCTCGCGGCCACACGTACCTGAAGTAGCGCACCCGCTGCTGCGCCAGCTCATACGTGGACCAGGGATGGACCGCGACCTGGGCCAGAACCGCGTACGACGTGGTGGTCAGCCGGTCGCTCATAGCTCCCTCTTGACGATACTCCGAACGAGAGTATAAAGATACTCTACTTTGGAGTATAGACCCTCGACGCGTGGGCGGATCCACGTGGTGTGGGCTTCCCAGCGGTGACGGTTCGAGGAGGTGGCGACATGAGCGCCCAGCACGGGGATGATCGCGTGGAGACCCTGGTCATCGGAGGGGGGCAAGCCGGGCTGGCGATGGGGTATCAGCTCTCCCGGCGAGACCTGCCGTACAAGATCGTCGACGCCAACCAGCGGATCGGCGACGCGTGGCGGAACCGGTGGGACTCACTCCGGCTCTTCACCCCGAACCGGCTCAACCGCCTGCCGGGGATGCCCTTCCCCGGATATCACTGGGGGTTCCCGAGCAAGAACGAGATGGCCGACTACCTCGAGTCCTACGCTCGGAGGTTCGACCTCCGGGTGGAGACCGGGGTCAGGGTGGAGAGACTGACCCGGGAAGGGGAGCGCTTCGTCGCCGTGTCCGGGGACCGACGTTTCAGAGCCGACAACGTGGTGGTTGCCATGTCGAGTTGGCAACGGCCTCGGGTTCCCGATCTCGCATCCGAGCTGGATCCGCGGATCGTGCAGCTCCATGTCGCCGAGTACAAGAACCCAGGCCAGCTCCACGACGGAGATGTCCTCGTCGTCGGGGCGGGGAACTCGGGTGCGGAGGTCGCCATCGAAGTGGCGCGGACGCACAAGGTCTTGCTTTCGGGACGCAGCACCGGGGCGATCCCCTTCCGCCCCGAAGGCGTCGCCGCCCGCGTCCTGATGCCGTTCATCGGCCGGATCGTCT
>JBHGAT010000255.1:0-3414 GCA_041946645.1 Candidatus Velamenicoccus archaeovorus
GGGCAGGAGCGACTCGCCGTCGCGCGGGTCGACGAACAGCACGCCCAGGAGGTAGCCGCGCCCGAGCACCTCCCGGACCATCGGCACGTCCTTCATCGTGTCGGCGAGCTCCTCGCGCAGGCGTGCGCCGCGCTCGCGCACACGCTCCACCAGGCCCTCCGTCCGCATCGCCCGGACCACCGCCAGGCCCACCGCGCACGAGAGGGGGGCGCCGTCCCACGTGTGGCCGAGGGGGAACCGGCGCGATCCCCGGGCCACGGCCTCGTACACGTGCTCGCGGACCAGCACCGCGCCGATCGCCGCGTAGCCGGCTCCGAGACCCTTGGCGGTGGCGATGATGTCCGGCGTGCAGACGGTCTCGGCGCCCGCGAACCAGCTACCGGTGCGGCCGACGCCGGTGACGATCTCGTCGAAGCAGACCAGGAACCCGTGGCGCTGGCGGCGCTCGGCCAGCCCCTCCCAGAACCGCGGCGGCGGCGTGTAGCCGGGGAGCGCCGCGGCGCTGATCGGCTCGCAGAAGAAGGCGGACACGGTCCCCGGTCCGGCTGCCTCGAGGGCGGCGTCCAGCGCATCGAGGGCCCCCTGGCCGGTCGGGTCGAACCGCCACGTGCTCGGCGGGATGTGCAGGTGCTCGGGCAGGTACGGGCCGAACGGCCCCCACAGCCCCGGTCGGCCGGTCAGGGCCAGGGTCTCCATCGTGGGCCCGTGGTACGCCTGGGCCGGCGAGATCACCTGCCAGCGCTCGGGCTCGCCCCGCTCCACGTGGTAGGCCCGGGCGAGCTGGACGGCCATCTCGTTGGCGTCGGCCCCGCTCACGGTGAACCGGACCCGCGTGAACCCCTCGGGAGCCACGTCGACCAGCTCGCGGGCGAGCTGCTCCTGGGGCGGGTTGGTGAGCCGCTCGTTGTGCGCGAAGGACAGGATCTCGGCCTGGGTCCGGGCGGCTGCGATCACGTCGCGCCGGCCGTGGCCCAGCGTCGCCGCCATGGAGCCGCCGCTCATCGCATCCAGGTACCGGCGACCGGCCGCGTCCTCCACCCAGACGCCCTCGCCCCGGACCACGACCGGCATCGACCGGCCGAGCTCGAGCGGCAGGACGTGAGAGCGCTGACTCTCGACGAACGCTTCGGCCATCCGCGCCTCCCTCGGTGACCACGCCGGCTGGCGGCTCGGAGGCAGCGTAGGGGATTTCGGTCGTTCGGGCCAGGCCGACCAGAACGGACCCCGCCCGGCCCAGGCATCCCGGCCGTCGGCGAGCGGCGGGCCGGCCGGTCGGGCACCCGCCCGTTGCAGCCCCGCGTCGGGCACGGTATACCCAGCACCGCGGAACCGTCGGGGTGGGCGTCGGATCGGCCCGCGAGATGCCGAACGCCTCGGCCGCCCGAGGGCGGCGGATCGGGAGGTGATCGGTGAGCGACGTCGAGGAGGTCCTCGAGGGCTGGAGCAAGCAGGGGGTCGCGTTCGTGCGGTTCGAGCTGCCGGACATGCACGGCATCTCCCGATCGAAGACGATCCCGATCGCCCATGCCGCCGACTACGCGGAGCGGGGCCTCAACATGTACGGGGGCACCAGCGTGCTGGACACGCGCTCGGATGTCGTCCCCGGCACGCTGTACCACGAGGAGCGGGGATACGGTGATCAATTGCTGTTCCCGGACCCCGACACGGCTCGCGTGCTGCCCTGGGCCGATCGGACGGGGGCCTTCATCTGCGACGCACGCTGGTACGACGGGGCGCCGCTCGCGGCGACCCCACGCTTCGTCTTCCGTCAGGCCCTCGACAAGGCTCGCTCGATGGGGTTCGAGCCCCTGATGGGTTCGGAGTTCGAGTTCTACCTCCTCACCGCCGATACCCACGAACCGCTGTTCTCCGGCTACCACATCTTCAACACGATCCGGAACGACTGGGTGCCGACGATCCGGCGGATCGTCGAGGAGATGCCACAGGTCGGCGTCGACATCATCACCGCCAACTGCGAGTACGCCGGGTCGCAGTGGGAGATCAACTTCGCCCCGGGTCGCGCGCTCGCGGGCCCGGATCACGCGTTCACCTTCAAGAACGGTGTCAAGGAGATCGCCAAGCAGGACGGGTACGTCGCGACCTTCATGACCAAGCCCTGGGCGGATCGGTCGGGGAGCGGCTGCCACACGCACCTGTCGCTGGTCAGCGTGGAGACGGGTGAGAACGTCTTCGGCGACCGGGACGATCCCGACGGGATGAGTGGGCTGTTCCGCTCGTTCATCGGCGGGGTCCTCACGTACGCGAAGAGCTTCGACGCCGTGGTCGCCCCCACCGTGAACTGCTTGCGCCGCAGGCGTCGCCACACGTTCAGCCCGACCAACATCTCCTGGGGCATCGAGGATCGCTCCGCCCTGATCCGGGTGAAGGCCGGTTCCGCCTCGAGCAAGCACCTCGAGTACCGGGCCGGGTCAGCGCTCTCCAACCCCTACCTCGTGGGCGCGGCGTTGATCCAAGCGGGACTCCGGGGCATCGAGGAGGGGCTGGAGGCGCCCGAGCCGTCGAGGCCGGGCGTGCCGGCCGAGGAGGACGACGCCTTCGAGAAGCTCCCGGTCGAGCTCGAGGAGTCGCTCGATGCGTTCGAAGGCGAGCCCGTGGTCAAGGAGTTCTTCGGCGAGGAGTTCGTGTCCGCGTACTCGACGATGCGTCGCTACGAGCTCTCCCGGTTCAGGGACTGGGTCACGGACTGGGAGCGGAACGAGTACCTGGAGCTGTTCTGAGCCCCGCCCCACGCACCCGCGGCCGGCCGTCGGCCTCCGCCGCGCGCGGCGACGGCGACCGCACGCGCACCGCGCGACCCAGGGCCGCCCCCGCCCGGGGGCGCTCCGGGGTGGGCGCCGCGGCCGCCGCCCGTCGCCTCGCGGCCGCGGGGGTCGAGGCGGTCGCGCTCCCGTACGTCGACAACGCCGGCGTGACGCTGGTGAAGTGCATCCCGCTGCACCGGTTCGAGGAGGCCGCGCGGTTCGGCATCGGTCTGTCGCCGGTGTTCTCGGTCTTCCTGGTGGACGACTCGATCACGTCGTCCACGCACATCGCCGGCCCGACCGGCGACACACGGCTGGTGCCGGACCCCGCGGGAGCGGTCGCGCTGGCCGCCAGCCCGGGCTGGGCCCTCGCCCCGGTCGACCAGCGGGAGCAGGACGGCGGCGCGTTCCCCGCCTGCTCGCGGACGTTCGCCCGGCGGATGCTCGAGCGGCTGGCCGAGCACGGGCTGGAGCTCCGCGGAAGCTACGAGGTCGAGTTCTTCCTGGGCCGGCGCCAGCCGCCGGGTCCCGCGGGCGAGCCCGACCCGGTCCCCGCGCACACGGGCCCCGCGTACGGCGCGATCGTCCTGGCCGACGTGGAGCCGTTCGCCACGGACCTCCTCCGTGCGCTCGAGGCGCAGGGCACCGGCGT
>JBHGAT010000256.1:0-3397 GCA_041946645.1 Candidatus Velamenicoccus archaeovorus
GCGATCCTGCCCGACGAGCTGGTGGGGGCCCACGAGCTGCTGGTCTCGCGCTCGGTGGGCCGGGCGATCGGCGTGACCCACGATCGCTACGCGCTGCTCCAGCCATCGGGCCCGGCCACCGACCGAGCGCTGCGACGCCGGATCCGCCCGCTGCTGCCGGCCGGCCTTCCGGTCCGGGTCCGCGCTCCCGGCGAGACGCCGTTCTTCCGGCAGGGCGACGCGGTCCTGCCGCCGGTGGAGATCAAGGAGCTGTTCGGGGAGTTCGCCGCCCGGCCCGACCCCTCCCGGCCCGGCTACCTGATCATCGACCCGGCGTGGGAGCGGGCCCACATCGCCACGGAGCGCGTCCCCCTGCTCGGCATCGTCACCTGCAACCGAGCGCTGTTCCCGCAGATCCGGGGCGCGATCCACGAGCTGATCGCCCGGGGCCTGGCGGACACGATCCGGAGCTACTCGGGCTGCTACGCGCGCCGGTACACCAACCGCGACCCGTCGCAGTCGATCTCGCACCACACGTGGGGCATCGCGCTCGACATCAACGTGCCGGAGAACCCGTTCGGGGGGACCCCCCACCAGGACCCGCGGATGGTCCGCGTGTTCGAGCGGTGGGGGTTCATCTGGGGCGGGACCTTCGTGCGGCCCGACGGCATGCACTTCGAGTACCGCCGCCCGCCGGCGCGGAACGGCTGAAGGCGAACCGGCCGAGCCGCTGGGTGGGTCCGAGGGGCCTTCAGGACCCCGGACGAGCGCGAAGGGAGCAGCGAACATGCGCTGTCTGCACTTGCTCGGTGACCGGCGGCCTCGGCCTCCGGATCCTCGAGCATGCCTCCCGCGGCAGGACGCGCGTGGGTTTCTGCTCCCTTCACGGTCACCCGAAGGCGACACCCCGACTCTACACCGGCTGCGATGCTCGCGCGAACCGGGTCCGGGCGTCGAGCGAGCGGCGCCGGCGGCGCCGGCCGGACGGCCCGTCGTCAGTCGTGGGTCCGCCGGGACAGCTTGGAGCGCAACACGACCCAGCCGAACACGGCGGCGACCACGGTGCCGGCCAGGACGCCGGCAGCCACCTGGTTGCGCGGCCGCGTGGCCGCCGAGGCGATCCGCGTGCGGAGCCGGACCGGGCGGCGGAACTCGCGGACGTCCCATCCGCGCTCCTCGGCCACCCGACGGAGGTCCCGGTCGGGATTGACGGCCACCGGGTGACCCACGGCCTCGAGCATCGGCAGGTCGGCGATCGAGTCCGAGTACGCGTACGAGCCCTCCAGGTCGATCCCCACGCGCTCGGACAGCCCGCGGATCGCGTCCGCCTTGCCCTCACCGGCGCAGTAGAACTCGAGCTCGCCCGTGTACCGGCCGTCCACGATCCTGGCCCGGGTGGCGATGACGCCGTTGACCCCGAAGTGCCGGGCCAGGGGGCGGACGACCTCCTCGGGCGACGAGGAGACGATGTAGACGCGGCGCCGTTGCTGGCGGTGCAGCTCCATCAGATCGAGGGCCTCCTGGTACACGAACGGGTCGATCACGTCGATGATCACGTCGCGCACCAGCTCCTCGACCTGCGCGCGGTCCCAACCCTTGGTGAGCGCGAGCATGCCCTCCTTCAGCCGCTCCATCTTCTTCTCGTCCGCGCCGACGAGCAGGTAGACGAGCTGCGCATACGCGCCCCGCAGGAGCTGCGAGCGCGAGACCATGCCGGCCCGGTACATCGGCCGCGAGAGCGCGAGCGAGCTCGACTTGGAGATGATCGTCTTGTCCAGGTCGAAGAACGCAGCCTCCATCGTGCCTCCATGGTAGGGGACGGCACGGACCCCACCAGGGAGCTATCGGCTCGGATCGGTCAGGACCGGAGCCTGCCCAGGTCGCGCCGGAGCGAGGCCGTCCAGGCGAGCTCGGCGCCGGCCAGGGCGTCCTGGAGCTCGAGCAGGCGCGAGGCCACCGAGGCGCCCGCCTCGCGGGAGGCCGAGAGCGCGCGGCGCTCCTCGGCCAGGCGCTCCCGACGGCTCCGGAGCGCCTCCTCCCTGGCGGCGAGGCCCCGGCGGGCCTCGTCGGGCCGGAGCAGGTGGACGAAGCCCAGCGCGACGGCCGCCTCCGTCCCGGACGCGCCGGCATCCCCCAGGCGCTCCTGCAGCCCCCGGCGGAGACGCTCCCGGCCGGAGCGCCCGATCCGGTACACGCGGCGATCGGGGCCCTCGGCGCCCTCCTGCCGTTCCGCCGTCACGGCGCCGGCCCGCTCGAGCCGGCGGAGCGCCTGGTAGACGCTGGCCTTCCCGGCCCCCGCCCACTCGCCCATCGCCCGCTGCCGGAACCGCTCGAGCAGCTGGTAGCCGTGCATCGGACCGTCGGCCAGGAGCCCCAGCACCACGATCTCGACCTTGGGGACCACCACGCCCTCCTCCACTGGTCCGGTTCAGACTAGTGGAGGAGGGCGCCCGGAGCAACGTCGTCGGCCGACGGGCTCAGTAGGTGCCGGTGGCGGTGCAGACCTCGCCGGTCGCCGCGTTGACCGCCCGGACGCGGAACCCGTCGCGGCCGGCCCCGTCGTTCGCGCGGCGGGTCACGTCGAACGAGCCGGTCGCGTCCGTCCGGTGCGCCCCCCGGTAGAACAGCTCGCCCTCATGGCGCATCCGCACCCGCCACGTCTGGTGGGCCAGGGCCTCGTGCACCTCGAGGTCCACCTCGATCCGGCCGTTGTCCGGGGAGAGCTTGAGCTTCCAGGCGCTCGAGCCGCTGCACGCGCCGCTCCGCACGACTTCCGGCTTGCCCCCATCGCGACCCGACGCCGACGCCGGGGCGGCGCCGATCGGTCCGATCGCCACCAGTGCGCTGACCGCCACCACGACGATCCGCTTCATGGCCTCTCCTTCCTCCCGATCCTTCGGAGAGGACGCTACGGGCTCGCCCGTTAAGCACCGTCGAAGAGGGGGTCAGGGCCGGTCCAAACCGTCGTCCGTGACGCGAGGGCGACACGGGTAGGCTGTCGGTGGAGGCGAACGGCGGCTGGTGTCGCCCCCGGTCTTCAAAACCGGTGTGGGGGCGAGAGCTCCCAGGCGGGTTCGATTCCCGTCCGCCTCCGCGTCGAGGGATCGGGGACAGACCGTGGAGCCCGAGGGGCCTCCACGGACCCTCTCCCGCACCCCGCCGACCGCTGCTCACGCCGCCCGCGTGAACGTCACGTGGGTCACTCCGCTGGGCGAGGAGGCGGCCTCGACCTGATGGTCCTTCTCGAGACCCTCCAGACCCTCCCACAGGCGCGCGCCTCGGCCGAGCAGGATCGGGACCACCACGACGTGCAGGTGGTCCACGAGCCCCGCAGCGAGGAAGTCGCGGATCACGGTGGCGCCTCCACCCAGGCGCACGTCCTGCCCGTCCGCAGCCTCCCGAGCGGTCTCGAGCGCCT
>JBHGAT010000257.1:0-3395 GCA_041946645.1 Candidatus Velamenicoccus archaeovorus
CGGGCCGAGGCCTGGGTGGAGCGGGTAACCTCCTCGAACCGAACGGGCGCCCGGACGCCGATCCGGGCCAGGGCGTGCCTGAGGGCGTCGTCGGAGAGCGGCAAACGTTTGACTCCCGTTCGGGTGACGGGGAATCATCGCAGCCTGGGAGCACTCGTGCCGACACCGCGCATCCTGGTCGCGAACCGAGGCGAGATCGCCGTCCGGATCATCCGGACGATCCGCGAGCTGGGGTACCGATCCATCGCCGTCTACTCCGACGCCGACCGCGACGCGATGCACGTCGAGATGGCCGATGCCGCGTACCGGATCGGCCCTCCCCTGCCGGCGGACTCCTACCTCTCGATCGGGGCCATCCTCGAGGCGGCGCGGAAGGGCAGGGCCACCGCGGTGCACCCGGGGTACGGCTTCCTGTCCGAGCGCGCGCACTTCGCGGCGGCCGTGCAGGCGTCGGGGTTCGTGTTCATCGGGCCGGGGGCCGAGGCCATCGACATGATGGGCGACAAGTCGGCGGCCCGGCAGGCCGCCGACCGGGTGGGGGTGCCGATCGTCCCGGGGACCCCCGAGCCGGTCACCGTGGAGCAGGCCCGCCGGCACGCCGAGCGGATCGGGTACCCCATCCTGGTCAAGGCCGCGTTCGGGGGCGGCGGCCGGGGGATGCACGTGGTGCGCTCGCCCGACCAGCTCGACCCCGCGCTCTCCCGCGCCGCCCGGGAGGCCGCGGCGTACTTCGGACGTCCGGAGATCTTCCTGGAGCGCTACGTCGAGCACGCCCACCACGTCGAGGCCCAGGTCCTGGCCGACCACCACGGCAACGTCGCGTTCCTGGGCGAGCGCGACTGCTCGGTCCAGCGGCGCCACCAGAAGCTGGTGGAGGAGACGCCCTCCCCCGTGGTCGACGACGAGCTCCGGTCGCGGATCGGCGAGGCGGCGATGGCGCTCGCCAAGGAGGCCGGGTACACGAACGCCGGCACGGTCGAGGGGATCGTCGACCAGGACGGCAACTACTACTTCCTGGAGATGAACACGCGGCTCCAGGTCGAGCACACCGTGACCGAGATGGTGACCGGCCTGGACCTGGTCGCCGTCCAGATCGCGGTGGCCATGGGCGAGCGGGTGGACCTGTCCTCCGTGCGACCGCGGGGGCACGCGATCCAGTGCCGCATCAACGCCGAGGACCCCTCCCGGAACTTCCTCCCCGGCCCCGGGCGGATCCTGGGGTACCGGGAGCCAAGCGGCCCGTTCGTCCGCGTGGACGCCTCCGTGCGCGAAGGCAAGGAGATCCCCCCGGACTACGACTCGCTGTTCGCCAAGCTGGTCGTCTCGGGCCCGGACCGCGAGTCGGCCCGTCGCCGGATGCTCCGGGCCCTGCGCGAGTACCACGTCGAGGGCATCCCCACGACGATCCCGCTCCACCAGTGGATCCTCGAGACGCCCGCGTTCCGCGAGGGCTCCCACACCACCACCTGGCTCGAGGCCGCCCTGCGCGACGCCGTGCTTCCCGCTCCGGCCGTGGAGCTCCCCCCGGTCGAGGCCAAGCAGCCGGTGCCGGCCGAGCTGCTGGTCGAGCTCGACGGGCGTCGCGTCCCCGTGCGGATCTTCGACCACCGCCGGACCACGGCGCCCCGGCCGCCCGCGCGGCATGCCGCCGGCCACGGCGAGCACGTGCACAGCGTGGTGGCCGCCCCCATGCAGGGCACGATCCTGCGGGTGCTGGTCGAGCAGGGTCAGGAGATCGCGGCCGGCGACGTGGTGTGCATCGTCGAGGCCATGAAGATGGAGAACGCGATCCCGGCGCCCCGCGACGGCATGGTCTCGGACCTGCCGATCGAGGCCGGTCAGGTGGTCCAGCCCGGCCAGACCCTGGCCGTGATCGACTGAGGGCTGGTCCCGGGCGTCAGCGCGCGGGCCGCTCGGGCGGGACGCCCCAGGTGTCGCGTCCGGTCACGCGGAACCCCGAGTCGTGGATCCGGTAGGTCCGGTTCACGGAGACCAGCACGGCGGTGAGGGGCTCGACGATCCTGGCCATCGACAGGTCCCCGGCGTCCACCCAGCGGAGGTCCGGGATCCGGTCGATGAGCTCGCCGACCGTCGCCTTGGCCTCGCGGTCGCTGCCGCAGACGAACACGTCGCTGTCGAGCGGGTGCTCCAGGTCCTGCAGCGCGGAGCCGGCGATCGTGTGGAACGCGGCCACCATCCGGGGACCCGAGCCGAGCAGCGCCTTGGCCTGCTCGGCCGCCGAGCCGTGCCAGGGCCGCACGACCTGCCAGGCCCGGCCGCCCACGGCGGTGGCCAGCGGGCTGGTGCAGTCGACCACGATCGTGGCCTCGGCCAGGTGGTCCTTGATCGCGCGGTAGATGTCCGCCTGACCGGCGTACGGGACCGTCACGAACACGACGTCCCCGCGTTCGGCCGCGACCTCGTTGGTGGTGCCCTCGACGTTCGCGTCGCCGCCGAGGATCCCCCGGGCCTTGTCGGCGGTCCCGGCACCCTTCTCCGCGGACCGCGAGCCGATGATCACGTGCTGCCCTGCCGCTGCCAGCCGGAGCGTGAGGCCGAAGCCCTCCTCCCCGGTCCCCCCGATCACCGTGATGTCCATGGTCCGCGAGCCTATCGGACGGCGACGATCCTGCCGGGGGCCGTCCGGCGGAGGCGCCACGGGCCCAAGGTCGTCCCGTCGAGCGCAGGGCTCAGGGCGCCCGGTACTCGCCGAAGACCTCCCGGAGCACGTCGGAGACCTCGCCGAGCGTGGCCCGCGACCGTAGCGCCTCCTTCATCGGCGGGAGCAGGTTGGCCGATCCCCGTGCCGCCTCGCGGACCTCGGCGAGCGCCCGGTGGACCGCTGCGCCGTCGCGCTCGGCGCGGAGGCGGCGGACCCGCTCGACCTGCGCCGCCGCCTCGGCCTCGCCGATCCGCTGGATCTCGACCGGCTGCTCCTGGGGGTCGCGGAAGCGGTTCACGCCCACCACGACGCGCCGTCCGCTCTCGATGCCCCGCTGGATCGCGAACGCCGCCTCGTGGATCTCGTCCTGATAGAAGCCGCGCTCGATCGCGGCGACGGCGCCCCCCATGGCCTCGATCCGCTCGAGGTACGCGGTGGCCCGGGCCTCGATCTCGTCGGTCAGCGACTCCACGAAGTACGAGCCGGCCAGCGGGTCGACCGTGTCCGCCACCCCGGTCTCGTACCCCAGGACCTGCTGGGTCCGCAGGGCGAGCTTGGCCGCGTCTTCGGTGGGGAGCGCGAGCGCCTCGTCGAACGAGTTCGTGTGCAGCGACTGGGTGCCGCCCAGGACGGCGGCCAGGGCTTCGTAGGCGGTGCGCACGACGTTGTTGCGGGGCTGCTGGGCGGTGAGCGTGGCCCCGCCGGTCTGCGTGTGGAACCGCAGCATCGCGCT
>JBHGAT010000258.1:0-3388 GCA_041946645.1 Candidatus Velamenicoccus archaeovorus
TCCTGCGGTTCGTCGACGTCTCCCTCGGCGGCGCGGAGACCGCCGCCGTCACGCGCGAGTCCACGGCCTGCCCCACGGCTCCGACCACGGAGCCGCTCTTCACCGCGACGCTCTAGCCGCGACGCTCTCGCCGCGCGGCTGCGCTCCCCGACGCTCCGGCCTCGACGCCGGGACGACGATCCGGCGAGATCGGGTCATCCGGTCCCGCGGATGCTGCGAATCATCGGCGCGACCGCGGCAGCGGGAGGGATCGGATCACGCGCCGCACCTCGAACGCCGGGGCGGCGCCGGTCGCGAGCAGGGACCGACGAAGGAGGACACCGTGAAGGGTTCGCTACGCAGACGATCGCTCGCGGCTCTGGCCGCCGTGGTGGCCGTGGGCGGCGCGCTCGCCGCGCTTGGGCCCGGCATCGGCGGCGCGTCGAGCCACCGCGAGGCGCCGCTCACCGCGGCCGACCCGCAGATCGACACGACGGACGTGTACGCGTTCGTCAGCCCGGACGACCCGGACACCGTCACCGTGGTGGCCGCGTGGATCCCGTTCGAGGAGCCCGCCGGCGGGCCCAACTTCTACCTGTGGGGAGAGGGGGTTCGGTACGAGATCCAGGTCGACAACGACGGGGACGCCCGCCCCGACCTCACGTACCGATGGGTGTTCACCACCCACACGAGGAACGCCGACACGTTCCTGTACAACACGGGGCCGGTCACGTCGCTCACGGACCAGGACCTGAACATCTACCAGACCTACGACCTCAAGGTCCTCGACCGGGACGCCGGCACCACGCGGACGCTCGTCGACGACGCGATCGCGGCTCCCAGCAACATCGGCGGCGCGTCGATGCCCGACTACGCCCAGGACCTGTTCGACGCGGCCGTGGAGCGGTTCGGCGGTGGCGCGGGCGCCACGTGGGTGGGCCAGTCCGACGATCCCTTCTTCCTCGACCTCCGTGTGTTCGACCTGCTGTACGGCGGCGACCTGTCGGAGACCGGCGACGACACCCTGGCGGGGTTCAACGTGAACGCCCTGGCGATCCGGGTGCCCTCCTCGGATCTGGCCCGGGGAGGCGACGCGGCGAAGCATCCCATCGTGGGCATCTGGAGCACCACCGCCCGCCGCAGCCTCAGGGTGCAGGACGACAAGGGGACCCAGCGGCAGGAAGGCTCGTTCGTGCAGGTCTCGCGCCTCGGCATGCCGCTGGTGAACGAGGTCGTGGTGCCGGTGGGGGAGAAGGACCGCTTCAACGCATCGCGGCCCAGGGACGATGCCCGGTTCCTGGGCGCGGTGAACGACCCGGAGCTGCCGCACCTGCTGAACGCGGTGTACGGGACGGACATCCCAGACTCGGACCCCAACACCGTGGGGATTCAGCGGGACGACCTGGTCTCGGTGTTCCTCACGGGGGTCGACGGGCTCACCATGCCCCCGGAGGTCCGGCCGAGCGAGATGCTCCGGCTCAACATGGCGATCCCGCCGTGCACGAGCGACTGCTCGAGGCTCGGCGTGCTCGGCGGTGACCTGGCCGGTTTCCCGAACGGGCGCCGGCTCTCGGACGACGTCATCGATGCGTCGCTCCGGGTCGTGCTCGGGGTGTTGCTCCCCGATCACCAGGCCCTGGCCGACACGATCGGTGACGGGGTCGACGCGAACGACGTCGCCTTCACCGACACGTTCCCGTACCTGGCCTACCCGCACGCCGGGTCCGACGCGAGCCCGCATCCATGATCATGCATCGGGGTCGGAGGGGCCGGCGCGAGCCGGCCCCTCCCCCGGCCGGGAGGGCCCGGGTCGTACGGGCGGTGGCGACGAGGGTCGCCGCCGCCATCGGCGTCGCCCTCACGCTCCTCGCGATCGGCGCCGCGACGGCGGTCCCGCGGGCGCCGGACGAGGTTCCGTCTGGTGTCCGCGGACGGGATGGGCGCACCGCGCCGCCGCTCCTGCTCGCCGGCGACCCGCAGCGGGCGATCGAGCAGCTCCAGGCCCGCCTGCGGGCCTTCCCCGAGGACGAGCGAGCGGAGGCCGCGCTCGGTCTGGCCTACGTGCAGCAGGCCAGGGTCACCTCCGACCCCACGCTCTACCCACTCGCGGAGCGAGCGCTCCGGCGCGCCTTGGCGTCCGGTGGGGATCGGGACGCCGACGCGCTCGTCGGCATGGGGACGCTGGCGCTGGCGCGGCACGACTTCCGGATCGCCCTCGCCTGGGGGACCCGCGCCCGCGCGATCGCGCCCTTCGACGCCGATGTGTACGGGGTGATCGGCGACGCGCAGATGGAGCTGGGGCGGTACCCGGCCGCGTTCCGGACGTTCCAGGCGATGGTCGACACGCGACCCGACCTGGCCTCGTACGCCCGCGTCTCGTACGCGAGAGAGCTGCAGGGTGACGTCCCCGGCGCCGTCGCGGCGATGCGCGCCGCGCTCCGCGCCGCCGGAACCCCCACCGACGCGGCTTGGGCGAGCTTCCAGCTCGGCGAGCTCGCGTTCGGCCACGGTCACGTGCATCGGGCCGGCGTCTGGTACCGGCGAGCGGCCGAGCTCGTCCCGACCTATGTGCCGGCAAGGGCCGGACTCGCCAAGCTCGCCTGGGCCCGCGGTCACCTCGAGACCGCCATCGCCCGCTACCGGGAGGTCGTCTCCCGGTACCCGGCGCCGGAGCACGTGATCGCGCTCGCGGACCTGTACCGGACGGTCGGCCGCCCGCACCTGGCGGAGCGCACGCGGGATCTGGTCCGGGCGGAAGAGCGGCTGTTCCGCTCGAACGGCGTGGACACGGATCTGGAGCTCGCGCTGTTCGAGGCCGACCACCGTCGGACGGATCGCGCCCTGCGGACGGCGCGAGCCGAGTGGCGGAGGCGCCGGAGCATCCACGTCGCCGACGCCCTGGCGTGGTCGCTCTCACAGACCGGGCACGATCGGGCCGCGGCGCGCGTGATGCGGCGAGCGATGGTGCTCGGGACGCCGAACGCGCTGTTCCTGTTCCACGACGCGATGATCCGGCTCCGGCTGGGCCATCACGCCGAGGCCGCATCGCTGCTCCGGAGGGCGCTGGCGATCAACCCGAACTTCTCGATCCTGTATCGGGACCGGGCCCGGTCGCTCCTGAGGCGGCTGGAGGCGGGGCGATGAGGCTCGGCATCCGTGCACCGGTGATGCTGGGCGTCGTCGGTCTCGTGCTGCTGCTGCCGGGGACGGCATCGGCGCATCCGCTGGGGAACTTCACGATCAACGTGTACGCCGGGATCGAGCTGCGGCCGGGCGGCGTGACCATCGACTACGTGGTGGACATGGCCGAGATCCCGACGTTCCAGGAGCTCCCGGCGATCGACGCCGACGGCGACGGCCGAGCCGCGACGGCCGAGCTGGCGGCCTGGGCTCGGCTCCAGGCGTCCCG
>JBHGAT010000259.1:0-3385 GCA_041946645.1 Candidatus Velamenicoccus archaeovorus
CTGCCGATCGTGCCCGGCATCGGGCGCACCATCAACGGCGCGCGTCTGTGGGTGAAGCTCGGCCCGATCGGCTTCCAGCCGTCCGAGCTCGGCAAGGTGTTCATCGTCGTGTTCCTGGCCTCCTACCTGAGCGCCAAGCGCGAGCTCCTCCGGGTGGCCACGGGACGCCTCGGACCGCTGCGGCTGCCCTCGGCCAAGCACCTCGCACCGATCCTCGTGGCCTGGGGAGCGTCGCTGGTCGTGCTGTTCGTGGAGAAGGACCTCGGGGCGTCGCTGCTGTACTTCGCGATCTTCGTGGTGATGCTGTGGGTGGCCACGGGGCGGGCGGCGTACCTGGTCATCGGGCTGCTGCTGTTCGCGGCCGGGGCGGCGATGGGGTACGCGGCGTTCGCGCACGTGCAGACGCGCGTGGACATCTGGCTGCACGCGCTGGATCCCAAGAAGGTGTTCGAGTTCGGGTACGGCCAGCTCGCGCAGGCGCAGTTCGGGATGGCCACCGGAGGCCTGGTCGGGGCCGGGCTCGGCCGCGGCTCGCCCACCCTGATCCCGTACGCCTCGACCGACTTCATCTTCGCCGCGATCGGCGAGGAGCTCGGGCTGCTCGGGACCACGGCGATCCTGCTGCTGTACGTGGCGCTCGTCGGTCGGGGGCTCAAGGCCGCGGTCGAGTGCCCGGACGCGTTCGGCAAGCTCCTCGCGGCGGGGCTGTCCGCTGTGCTGGGGCTCCAGGCGTTCGTGATCGTGGGCGGGGTCACCCGCGTCATCCCGCTCACCGGGGTGACGCTGCCGTTCGTGAGCTACGGGGGGTCGAGCCTGGTGGCCAACTTCGTCCTCCTGGCCCTGCTGATCCGGGTGTCGGCCGGGCCGGCGCCGCCGCGGATCCGAGGGGTGGGCTGAGTGGATCGACAGATCCGGCACCTCGGGCTGGCCCTGCTCGTGCTGTTCGTCCTGCTGTTCGCGCAGGTCAACTACCTCCAGGTGTTCGGGGCCGATCGGCTCGCGGACGACCCGGCCAACGCCACCCGGCAGCTGATCGCCGAGTACGCGGTGGACCGGGGCAGCATCCTCGCGGCCGACGGGCGCACGGTGCTGGCGGCCAGCCGCCGGAGCTCGGGCCGCCTGAAGTACCAGCGCCGGTACCCCGAGGGGCCGCTGTACGCGGGGATCACCGGCTACTACTCGGTGGTCTTCGGCCGGAGCGAGCTCGAGGAGGCGGAGAACGACTTCCTCTCGGGCGACGCCCCGCAGCTCCTGCCCCAGACGCTCGCCGACCAGATCCTGGGCCGGCCCAAGCGGGGGGCCACCGTGATCACGACGATCGACCCGGTCCTCCAGCGGACCGCCGAACAGGCGTTGCAGCAGGCCGTCGGCGGCGTATCCACCGGCGGGGCGGTCGTGGCGATGGACCCGCGCACCGGCGACGTGAAGGCGATCGTCTCGATCCCGACCTACGACCCCAACGAGCTCTCGTCCCAGGACCCCCAGCAGGTCCGTCGCGCCTGGGACCAGCTCACGCACGATCCCGACCGGCCGCTGATCTCGCGCGCCATCGACGACGTCGTGCCGCCGGGGTCCACGTTCAAGCTCGTGACGGCCGCGGCCGCGCTCGAGAACGGCTACGGGCCCGAGAGCGAGTGGCCGAACCCGCACGTGCTCGACCTGCCCCAGACCACCGCGACGCTCGAGAACTTCGGTGGCGAGCACTGCCTCGGCGGCGTGCCGAAGATCACGCTGGCGCAGGCGCTGCAGGTCTCGTGCAACGTGGTGTTCGGCGAGATCGGGCTCGCGCTGGGAGCGGACCGTCTGGCGGCGCAGGCCCACGCGTTCGGGTTCGCGGCCGACGCGAGCAGCGGCGACGTCCCGTTCGACATCGCCTACCAGGAAGGCGTGTTCCCCGATCCCTCCTACTTCTCCGACCGGCTGCCCGCCGTGGCGCTCTCGGCGATCGGGCAGGACAACGTGGCCGCGAACCCGATGCAGATGGCGTTGGTGGCCTCGGCCATCGCGAACGGCGGCGTGGAGATGCGCCCCCGCCTGGTCACCGAGATCCGGGACCCATCCGGCCGGGTGATCGAGTCCTACCAGCCGGAGGCGTGGGGCCGGCCGATCTCGGCCGCCACCGCCGCCGAGCTCACCCAGATGATGGTGAACGTGGTCCAGGCTGGCACGGGCACCGCGGCCCGGATCCCCGGGGTCACCGTGGCCGGCAAGACCGGGACGGCCCAGCACGGCGAGGGGCGGCCCCCGCACGCGTGGTTCGTGTCGTTCGCGCCGGCGGAGGATCCGCAGATCGCGGTGGCGGTCCTGGTGCTCGACGGCGGTAGCCTTGGCAGCGAGGCGACGGGGGGACAGATCGCGGCGCCCGTGGCGAAGGCGGTCATCGAGGCCGCGCTGAACGAAGGATCCGGATGAGCGACGACCAGCACGGCGACGTCAAGGAGCCCGTGCTCCTGGCCGGCCGGTACCGGGTCGAGGAGGAGCTCGGCCGGGGCGGGATGGCCAAGGTGTTCAAGGGCACCGACCAGGTGCTCGGGCGGCCGGTGGCGATCAAGGTGCTCTCCCCGCACTTCGCGGAGGACCTGAACTTCGTGGCCCGGTTCCGCCGGGAGGCCCAGGCCGCGGCCCGCCTGAACCACCCGAACCTCGTCGGCGTGTACGACACCGGCTCGGACGACGGCGTGCACTACATCGTGATGGAGTACGTGGACGCCAAGACGCTGGCCGACTACCTGGCCGGCGGCGGGCGGATCATGCCCGACCGGGCGATCGAGCTGGCCGAGGCCGTGTGCCGAGCGCTATCCGTCGCCCACACCCACGGCGTGATCCACCGCGACGTCAAGCCGGCCAACATCATGGTCACGCCCCGGGGCGAGGTGAAGGTCACCGACTTCGGCATCGCGCGGATGACCGAGGGCGGGGACACCGTGGCGCAGACCGCGGCCGTGCTCGGCACGGCGTCGTACCTGTCGCCCGAGCAGGCCCGGGGCGAGCCGGTGGACCCGCGCACCGACATCTACTCGCTCGGCGTGGTGCTGTACGAGATGGTCACGGGCCAGCCGCCGTTCTCCGGCGACACGCCGGTCGCCGTGGCCTCCAAGCACGTGCTCGAGCAGCCCAAGCCGCCCTCCAAGCTGAACGCCGACGTGCCCCCGGCGCTCGACGCGGTGATCATGAAGGCGCTGGCGAAGAACCGGGCCAACCGCTACCAGACGGCCGAGGAGATGCGCCAGGACCTCGAGCGCGTCCGACTGGGCCAGCCGGTGGGGGCCACGCCGCTCCTGCCCGAGGAGGTCCAGACCCAGGTCATCGCGGGCGCGCCGCCAACCCCCGGGGGCGGCCGGACCGCGGTGCTGCCTCCCCAGCCCGCTCTGCCCGAGGAGCCGCG